>DATCBL010000260.1:0-2725 GCA_036511875.1 Acidimicrobiales bacterium | reverse complement strand
CCTGCTCGGCACCCACTCGTGGCGGGTGGCCAAGGTCGAGGTCGGGACGGTCCGGGTGCACGACGCGGGAGACCTGCCGCCGACCATCCCCTTCTGGTTGGGTGAGGCTCCGGCCCGCACCGCCGAGCTGTCCGAGGAGGTGGGCGCCCTCCGGGCCGAGCTCGAACCACTGATGGCCGCCGGCGACGGTGAAGGGGCGAAAGCGGCCGTCCGGCACCGGGCCGGTGTCTCGGCCGAGGTGGCCGACCAGGTGGTGGCCTACCTGGCCGCCGGCTTGGCCGCCCTCGGGGCCCTGCCCACCCAGGACCGTCTGGTCATCGAGCGCGTCTTCGACGACAGCGAGGGGACCCAGCTGATCGTGCACTCCCCCTACGGCGGACGCATCAACCGGGCCCTCGGGCTGGCCCTGCGCAAGCGGTTCTGCGTGTCGTTCGACTTCGAGCTCCAGGCGGCGGCGGACGACGACACCGTGGTGCTGTCCCTCGGCCCGCAGCACAGCTTCCCGCTCTCCCAGGTGCCCACCATGCTGCAGAGCGCCACCACCGCCGCCGTGCTCACCCAGGCGGTGCTGCCCCACCCGATGCTGGCGGCCCGCTGGCGGTGGAACCTCAACCGGGCCCTGGTCGTCCCCCGCTCGCGAGGCGGTCAGCGTCGGCCCATCCACCTCCAGCGCATGGAGGCCGAGGACCTGTTGGCGGCCAGCTGGCCGGCCCTGGCCGCCTGTCAGGAGAACGCCGCCCCCGGCCCGGTCCCGGTGCCCGACCACGTGCTGGTGCGCCAGACGGTGACCGACTGCCTGACCGAGCCGCTCGACGCCGACGGCCTGGTGGCCCTGCTGGGCGAGATGGAGGCCGGGCGGGTCGCCGTCCACCTGGTCGAATCGGCGGAACCCTCACCCCTGGCCCACGGCATCCTGACCGGTCGCCCCTTCACCTTCCTCGACGGGGCGCCCCTGGAGGAGCGTCGGACCCGAGCGGTGCCGGTGCCGCGGGGACTCGGGCCCCTGGGCCCCGACGGGCTGCCCCCGGGACTGCCGGTGGTGGCCTCGGAGCTCGGTCCGCTCGACCCGGGGGCCGCGGCCGAGGTGCTCGACCAGGTGCGCCCCCGGCCCCGCGATCGCGACGAGCTCCACGATCTTTTGCTGTCGCTGGTCCTGTGTCGCCCGGTGCCGGCCTGGCAGCCCTGGTTTGACGCCCTGGGCGCCGAGGGTCGAGCCGGCGTGGTCGGCGGCGGCTGGGCCCCCACCGAGCGCCGGTCCCAGGCCGAAGCGGTGCACCGGTCGCTGACCGATCCGATGTCCGGCGACGACGAGGCCCTGTCCGAGTGCGTGGGCGGCCATCTCGACGTGGCCGGCCCGGTCACGGTGGACGAGCTGGTGGCCGAGCGCCCGTTGCCCACCGGATCGGTGTACGGGGCCCCGCTGACCGTGGCCCGGGCCCGGACCGGTCTGGCCCGCCTGGAGGCCTCGGGCTCGGCCATCGAGCTTCCCGACGGGCGCTGGTGCGCACGGCACCTCCTGGTCCGCCTGCACGCGGCCAGCCGGGGCCGACGCCGTCGCCACGTCGAGCCGGCCAGCATCGCCGACTTCGTGCGCTTCGCCGCCTGCTGGCAGCACGTGGCCGAGGGAACCCGGGCCGAGGGCCGCTCCGGGCTGCTGTCGGTCATCGAGCAGCTGCAGGGCCTCGAGGTGGCGGCCGGGGAATGGGAACGCTCGGTGCTCCCGGCCCGGGTCTCCGGCTACGACCCCCGGTGGCTCGACGAGCTGTGCCTGGCCGGCGAAGTGGCCTGGGGCCGGCTGACCCCGCGGCCCGGCGATGGCGCGCCGGAGGGCGGGGCGGAGCCCGGTGACGGACCGCCGGCGGGCGGCGGTCGGACCGGCGGGCACCGGGGATCGGCCACGCCGTCGTCGGCCACCCCCCTGGCCATCGTGACCCGGCCCGACCTCACCTGGATGCTGGCCGCGGTCCGCGCCGACCGGGCCGTGGTGGAGCCGGCCACGGGCGCCTCGGCCGACGTGCTGGCCGTGCTGCGGTCCGGAGGGGCCCGGTTCCGCTCGGAGCTGGCGTCGGGCTCGGGCCGGCTGGACGCCGAGATCGACGAGGGCCTCTGGGACCTGGTGGCCCGGGGCATCGTCACCGCGGACGCCTTCTCGGCGGTGCGCTCCTTGCTGTCGGCCCGCCGCCGGCGCCCGGCCGGTCGACCGGGCCGAGCCCGACGGGTGGCCCTCGGGCGCCAGCGCGCCGTGGTCGGGAGCGGAGTCGGGGAAGGCCGCTGGTCCCTCCTGCCCGAGCCCGACGCCACCGGGACCGGACCGCAGGGAGGACCTCCGGCCGAGGAGCTGGCCGAGGCGGTGGCCTGGCAGCTGTTGGCCCGCTGGGGCGTCGTGGCCTGGGAGCTATGGGCCCATGAGTCGTACCGGATTCCCTGGCGGGACGTGGTCCGGGCCCTCAGGCGACTGGAGGCCCGGGGCGAGGCCCTCGGAGGGCGGTTCGTGGCCGGGATCTCCGGTGAGCAGTACGCCTCGCCCGAGGCGGCGGCGCTGCTGGCCGAGGTACGCCGGGACCCCCGACGCGGCGCCGAGGTGGAGGTGGCCGGGGCCGATCCCCTCAACCTGACCGGTGCGATGCTCGGAGGCTCCCGCGTCCCGTCCCTCCGGGACCGGACGGTCCGTTACCAGGGCGGGGTTCCCGTCGAACCGCTGGTGGTGGGCTGAGCGGACACCCCA
>DATCBL010000259.1:0-5885 GCA_036511875.1 Acidimicrobiales bacterium | reverse complement strand
ACTGCGGGGTGGGGTTCGCCCCGGCCCGGCCCGACCGCCACGACTGGTTGATCGGACTGATGGAGGGCGTCGAGGACATCCCGGGTACGGCTCTGTCCGAGGGCATGACCTGGGAGTGGGAGACCTTCCCCGAGTACCTCGACGCCCTCGGGCAGAAGAAGTGGACGGTCGACGTGGGGACCCAGATCGCCCACGGGGCGGTGCGGTCCTATGTGATGGGCGACCGCGGCGCCCGCAACGAGGCGGCCACCGCCGAGGACATCGCCGCCATGAAGCGGTTGGTCAAGGAAGCCATCAGCGCCGGCGCCCTGGGCTTCTCGACGTCTCGGACCATCGCCCACCTGGCCATCGACGGCGAGCCGGTGCCCGGGACCTTCGCCGCCGAGGACGAGCTCTTCGGCATCGGCAGCGCCCTCGGCGAACTGGGCACCGGGGTCTTCGAGCTGGCGCCGGCGGGATCGGCCGGGGAGGACATCGTCGGGCCGAAGAAGGAGGTCGACTGGATGCGTCGGCTCTCGTCGGCCATCCACCGCCCGGTCACGTTCGCCCTGCTGCAAGTGGACGCGGCCCCGGGGCTGTGGCGCGAGCTGATGGACGAGTCGCTGCGGGCGGTGGACGAGGGCGCCGACCTGTGGCCCCAGGTCGCCGGTCGGGCCACCGGTCTGCTGTCCGGCCACTTCACCACCTACAGCCTGTTCGACCTGATCCCGGCCTACCTGGAGCTGAAGGCCAAGGGGTTGACGACCGGGGAGTTCGTCGAGGCGTTGCGCACCCCCGAAATCCGGCGCTCGATCGAGTCGTGGGAGCCCGAGCCCGATGCCGTGGCCCGGATGGACCAGGCCTACCGCACCACGTTCGCCCTGGGCAGCCCCCCCGAGTACGAGCCCGGACCCGAACGGTCGCTGGCCGGCATCGCCGCCGTCACCGGCCGCAGCCCGCTGGGCGTCGCCTACGACGCCATGCTGGAGAACGACGGCCGGGGGCTGCTCTACGTGCCCATCCTCAACTACTCCGACGGCGACCTGGGCCCGGCCCGGGAGATGCTCCTCCACCCCCGCGCCGCCGCCGGCCTGGCCGACGGCGGGGCCCACTGCGGGGTCATCTGCGACGCCGGCCAGCCCACGTTCATGCTCACCCACTGGACGAGGGACCGGAAGCGGGGCGACCGGTTGCCCCTCGAGTGGGTGGTGAAGAAGCAGACCCACGACACCGCCCGGCTCTACGGCCTGACCGACCGCGGCACCATTGAGGTCGGCGCGATGGCCGACCTCAACCTCATCGACTACGACCGCCTGCAGCTGGGCGACCCCACCGTGGTCGACGACCTGCCCGCCCACGGTCGGCGCCTGGTCCAGGACGCCACCGGCTACGTGGAGACCATCAAGTCCGGGGTGACCACGTTCGCCGACGGCAAGG
This sequence comes from Acidimicrobiales bacterium, assembly GCA_036511875.1. GTDB lineage: Bacteria > Actinomycetota > Acidimicrobiia > Acidimicrobiales > RAAP-2 > Bog-756. The sequence goes on along the minus strand of DATCBL010000259.1, from coordinate 4,469 downwards.
ACACCGGCGCCCGGCCCGGGACCCTGCTGCGCGGGGCCCGCTGACCCCTGGGGCACCGGTGCATGAGGGAGCGGCGGATCAGGGAGGGCCGGTGTCGGCGCCCACCGCCGTCCCACCGGCCACCGCATCGGCGGCCGACGCCTCGGCAGCCCACTCCGCCTGCATCTGCTGGTAGACCCGGTGCTCCACGAAGAAGGCCAGGGTGGGCACGAACCCCGCCGCCACCACGGCCAGGATCCGTCCTAGCTTCCAGTGGGCCCGCCGGGCCAGGTCCGCCCCGGTGATCAGGTAGACGATGTAGAGGTACCCGTGGATCGGCGCCACGATCTCCGCCGTCCCCTTCACGTGGGCCCCGAAGGCCTGGGCGATGACCACGATGGTCAGCACGATCAGTGCCGTCCCCACCACGAAGGCCATGACCCGGTAGCGGATCACCGCTCCGTGCATGACGTCCCCCGGCCCGGATCGGGCCCGTCGGTACCGGTCCGGCGAGCGCCGGGGGGCCGGCCGCCCCTCACCGGTTGCCCGCCCCCGACTCGGCGTCGGCCGCGCCGAGCTGGGCCAGGTACTTGTTGTAGGCGGCCAGGCGGGCGGCCTCCTCGGGCGTCTGGTCGGCGAAGCGCTCGCCGTGGGCCGCGGTGCCCGGCGCCACGGCCGAGCGAGCGGCGATGGCGACGTTCTTGTTGCGGCCTCCGGAGAGGGCCCACCCCGGTTCCTTGGCGTCGGCCCCGGGGCGACCGGCCTCCGGTCCCGCGCCGTTCCCCGAGGGCAGGACCCGCCGGGTGACCGCCGTCGTCTGATCGTGGATGAGCTGCCACCACACGTAGACGGCGTACCCGGCGAACAGGGGCCACTCGAAGGTATAGGCCCAACTCAGCGTGTTTCCGGCCAGCGCCCGAGTCAGCTGCCACCAGGTCAGCCAGGCGAAGGCCGGGAGCAGGATGAGCAGGGTGGCGTGCATCCCGAGGCACCGGGGTGTGAAGTAGCGGCCCACGGGTCCATCGTACCGTCGGGGTCTGGCCCCTCCCATTCGGGGGACGGGCCATGGCCGCGGTCTCGAGGCCCATCGACCATCATGGGTCGATGGGATCGGACGGAAGCAAGCCACGCAAGAAGCGGCAACACCTCCCGAAGGTGCCGAAATACGAGGAGCCCAACCGGGCCGAAGGATTCACCGGAGGCTCGTTCGGGCGGTCCGGACACGGTTCCGACCACCACCGCGAGGGCACGCCCGGCCGGGCCGGATCGTTCCTGCTGCGGCTGTTGGGCCAGCGCCCCAAGCGCTAGGCCGGCCTTCAGATGATCGGCGCCCGGCCGGAGGCGGTCCCCGGGTCGAGGTGGGCCCGCTCCCTCAGCACGGCCTCGGCGGCATCGGGGTCATCGGGCGTGATGAAGGGCGAGACCCGACAGCCGAGGTCGACGATCAGCCCGACCTTCTTCTTCGGCCTCGACGGATCGAGGTTGGCCCAGTACCGGGGATTGGCCGTCCCCCAGATCCGGGCCCGTCCGGTGAAGGCGCCGGTGTCGACGCGCCGCACCCCGCGGATGCGGTCGTAGGGGATGTGCTTGGTGCCCCAGGGGAAGTAGTACCAGCGCAGGCGCAACCCTTCGGTGGTGCAGGCCACCCGGCCGTCGTCGTACTCCTCGTCCACCGCCCGACCACCTTCCCCCGCCGCCGGAGCCGGGTGCTCCGGGGCCCGACCCGGCGGGGCCGCGCCATCCGAATGGTACGGCGACGACCGGCCCGGCGTCGGCCCGTCGGGTGCCCTCGCGGTCCCGGCCATCCCCGACCGGGGCGACCACGCTGCCTAGTATTTTTTCGCGTCCTTGGCCCAGGCCGGCGGGCGCGGCACTTGACGGCATGGGTCTGTTTGCCACCGCCGATCGAAAGGACCAACCATGGACGAGCGCCTGAGAATCGGCTTGGCCGAAGCCATCGGGACGATGATCCTCATCGTCGGGGGTCCCGGCACCGCGGTGCTGGCCACCGGGCACTTCTTTCCCAAGGGCTCGGTCGGGGTGCTGGGCGTGGCCCTGGCCTTCGGGCTCAGCCTGCTGGTGGCGGCCTACGCCATCGGGTCCATCTCCGGCTGCCACATCAACCCCGCGGTCACCCTGGGCCTGTGGGTCATCGGCAAGACCAAGACCCGGGAACTCCCCTTCTACATCGTGGGACAGATCATCGGCGGCCTGGTCGGGGCCACGGTCATCTTCATCATTGCCAAGTCCAGCGCGGTGAACTTCAGCGCCAAGGCGTCCGGCTTCGCCTCCAACGGGTACGGGCTGCACTCCCCGGGCGGGTTCAAGCTGGGCGCGGTGATGCTGGCCGAGGTGTTCTTCACCGGCGTGTTCGTCTTCATCATCGCCTCCACCAGCCGGCTGTCCATGCCGGTGGGCCTCACCGGGATCACCGTGGGCCTGACCCTGACGGTGATCCACCTGATCTCCATCCCCATCGACAACACCTCGGTCAACCCGGCCCGGAGCCTGTCGACCGCGGTGTTCCAGGGGAGCTGGGCCCTGAGCCAGCTCTGGGTCTTCATCGTCTTCCCCGTGGTCGGGGGCATCCTCGGGGGCGCGGCGTGGCGGGCCCTCCGGCCGGCGTCGGACGAGCTCACCGAGGAGATCTCCGAAGCCGGCGCCCCGGCTCCCTACGGCCGTCGGCCCCAGCCCGAGTAGCCCGGTCCGCCCTGCTCGGGTGGGTGCCCGCGTCGGCGGCCGGCTGGAGACTAGACACTGGGGAGGGCCATGCCCGCCGAGCCGTCACAGCCCCGCCGTACCGTGCCCACCATGACCTACACCACCCAACCCCCCACCCTCTTCCATCCCCACGTCGACGTGCGGGTCAGCAAGCGCCGGAAGAAGACCGCCGGCGCCCACTGGGAGGGGGACCGCATCGTGGTCGTGGTGCCCACCCACCTCCGGGGCGCCGAGCGCGACGCCATGGTCGAGGACCTCTCCCGCCGCCTGATCCGCCACCGCCCCCACCTGCACGCCTCCGACGAGGTGCTGGAGCAGCGGGCCCGGGTCCTCGGGCACCGCTACCTGGACGACGTGACCCCGTCCTCCATCCGGTGGTCCACCACCCAGAACAAGCGCTGGGGCTCCTGCACCCATCAGACCCGGGAGATCCGCATCTCCGAGCGGCTCCGGGTGGCCCCCGAGTGGGTCCTCGACGCCGTCATCGTCCACGAGTTGGCCCATCTCATCGAGCCGAACCACTCGCCACGGTTCCGCCAGCTCGAGGAGCGGTATCCGCGGCGACGGGAGGCCGACCTGTTCCTCGAGGGCTACTCCCTCGGGCTGCACATGACCGACGCCGGCTCCGGCGCCGTGCCGGACGACGCCCCGGCCTGCTGACGCCGGCCCCGCCACCCCGGCCCGCTCCCCCGATCGCTCCCGAAGAGCTCACCCCCGAGGAGCTCATGAGTCCTTCCATATAAAACCGACTTGATTAGTCGTCTTTTACTCCCTACAGTGGGGACATGGCAATTGCCGACCCCGACCCGGCGGCCGTCCCCCGTGCCCCGTCCCCCCAACCGGCCGGGGGGCGGCCCGCCGAGCCGTGGGACCGTCCGTCCCGGCCCCGGCGCCAAGTCGATCTCCTGCCCATCGCCGAGGGATTCGCCCTGTCGGCCCCGGCCGTCCCCGAACTGCAGGGGCTGGCCGAGCGGTCGTGGGTCCTCTTGGCCGTGACCGACCTGTTCGAGGCCTGGGCCATCGGATGGCCCCCGGGCGGTCGGATCGACCTGCACGACCACGGTGCGTCCAGCGGGGCGGTGGTGGTGGCCGCCGGTGCCCTCACCGAGACCACGGTCCGGTCCACCGAGCGCGGCGTGGCGGTGATCAGCACCCACCGGGTGGCCGCCGGCCAGCACCGCCGCTTCGGACCCCACTACGTCCACGACCTGATGAACGACGGTGACCAGCCCGCCATCAGCGTGCACGTCTACGGTCCCCGCCTGACCACCATGAGCTACTACGAGCTGGAGCCGGGGGGGCGCCTGGGCCGGGTGGGCACCGAGGAGGTCCCGCCGGTCGGGCCCTTCGACCTGACCCGCGCCCACGACCCCTCGTGACCCCGTCGGCCGACGACCTGGTGGCCCGGGCCCGTCGGCGCATCGGGCGCACCGAGCCCGGTGCGTTGGACGGGGTGGTGGCGTTGGGCGGACTGGTGGTCGACATCCGACCGGCCGAGCAGCGCCAGGCCGAGGGGCGGCTGCCCGGGGCCGTGGTGGTGGAGCGGAACGTGCTGGAGTGGCGCCTCGATCCGAGCGGGCCCCACCGGCTGTCCGAGGTGACTGACCTGGAGCGCCCGGTGGTGGTGGTGTGCTCGGAGGGCTACGCCTCCTCGTTGGCCGCCGAGTCCCTCGCCGACCTGGGCTACCGCTCGGTGAGCGATCTGGTCGGCGGCTACCGGGCCTGGTCGGCCTGGCGGGGCTGCCAGAGGTGAACTCCGGGGCCCCCGG
>DATCBL010000258.1:0-8103 GCA_036511875.1 Acidimicrobiales bacterium | reverse complement strand
CGAAACCATCACTGGAGCTGCTCACGACAGCTCTCCCACGAAGTGTTCGAGCTGTCGCAGGGTCCGGCACTCGACCACCTCGTCGCAGTAGTTGGCGTACTCGCCCACCACGGAGTCGCCCGAGTTCCAGTAGGCCCGGGGCTCGGGATTCAGCCAGTAGACGTGACGGGCCCGGGCCTGGAGCTCCTTGACCACCCAGGCCTGCGAGGCGTGGTAGTTGTTGCGGGCGTCTCCGAGCAAAAGAACGCTGCTCCGCGGCGTGATCTCCTCGCCCCAGCGCTCCCAGAACACGGTGAAGGCGTGCCCGTAGTCCGAGTGGCCGTCCACCCAGATGACGTCGGCCTCGGTGTTGATCCGGTGGACGGCGTCCGTCGGGTCGTCCACCCGCTCGAAGAACCGGCTCACCTCGTCGATCCCGTCGATGAAGACGAAGCTGCGCACCTTGGAGAACTGGGAGCTGATGGCGTGGACCAGGTGCAGGGTGAAGCGGGCGAAGCTGGCCACCGACCCCGAGATGTCGGCGATGACCACGATCTCCGGCTTGGACGGCCGCGGGTAGCGGAACTTGGGCTCCACCGGGACGCCCCCGGTGGACAGGGAGTGGCGCACCGTGGACCGGAAGTCGAGGGGTCCCTTGCGCCCGTGCCGGCGCTTGCGGGCCAGGCGGACGGCCAGCTTGCGCGACAGCGGCACCAGCGCCTTGCGCAGGGCCACCAGCTCGTCGCGGGTGGCGTGCATGACGTCGATGTCCTCGGGCAGGGGCTTGCGCAACGACTTGGCCAGGGCCTCGCTCCCCCGGTCGGCCACCAGCCGCCGGCGGATCTCGTTCTCGATCTCGGCCCGCAGCTGGTCGATGCGGGACTGGAACTCGTCCCGGAGCAGCCGCTCCTCCAGCCCGGTCAGGGTGACCGGGGGCGCCCCGTCCCGGTCCGGGGGGACGTCGTTGAGGGCGGTGGTCGAGGCCCGGGACTCGGCCATGAGGCGCTCCAGCACCCGATCGAGGTCGAGGTTCCGGAGCGTCCGGTAGAGGTAGTAGGTGCCGCCGACCGGCCGTCCGGCCTCCATGCCGGCGTACCGGCTCACCGCCTGGCGGGCCACCGCGGCCACCATGGCGTCGTTGGCCCCGAGCAGGGCCTTGTACAGCAGGTCGGCCAGCTCCTCGGGGGTCATCCCCTCGCCCCCGCCGCTCCCCCGGCCCCGGCCCTGGCCCCGCTGCTGGCCCTGGCCGTTCATCCGACCGGCGTCGTCGAGGTCGAGCTCGGCCGAGGCCTCCTCGTCGTCGATCCGGTACTCGGGCCCCCGCAGCGAGAAGTAGATCTCGAAGGCCGTCTCGTAGGCCCGCCAGTGGGACGACGACTTCACCAGGCTGGCCCCCAGGGTGTACTTGAGGGCCTCCCGGTCCTCGATGGGGACGTGGCGCAGCGCCTCGGCGGCGTCCAGGTGCTCGGTGAGCGACACCGGGATGCCCGCGGCACGGAGTTCGCCCACGAAGCCGGTGAGGAGGTCGAGCATGGCGGTGCGACCCGACCTCAGTCGGGCGACTCCACCCCGGCCAGCTCCTTGGCGGCCCGCTCGATGTCCGTCTGGTACTTGAGCAGGATGTGCAAGGTGTCGCGGGCCTGCTCGACATCGATCGACTCCACCCCCAGCACCACCAGGGTCCGGGCCCAGTCCAGGGTCTCGGACACCGAGGGGTCCTTCTTCAGGTCGAGGGTGCGCAGGGAGCGCACGATGCGGGCCACCTGGTCGGCCAGGGCCTGGCTGATCCCGGGCACCCGGGTCTCGATGATGGCCCGCTCCCGGTCGAGCTGGGGATAGTCGATGTGCAGGTAGAGGCAGCGCCGCTTGAGGGCCTCGGAGAGCTCGCGGGTGTTGTTGGAGGTCAGGAAGACCAGGGGGATCTGGGTGGCCCGGACCGTGCCCAGCTCGGGGATGGACACCTGGTACTCCGAGAGGATCTCCAACAGCAGGGCCTCGGTCTCCAGCTCCACCCGGTCCACCTCGTCGACCAGCAGGACCACCGGCTCGGGCGATCGGATGGCCTCCAGCAGCGGTCGGGTCAGCAGGAACTCCTCGGCGAAGATGTCCTCTTCGAGCTGCTCCCAGGACTGGCCGGAGTCGGCCTGGATGCGCAGCAGCTGCTTCTTGTAGTTCCACTCGTAGAGGGCCTTGGACTCGTCGAGTCCCTCGTAGCACTGCAGGCGGATGAGCCGGCTCCCGGTGAGCCGGGCCACCGACTTGGCCAGCTCGGTCTTGCCCGTGCCGGCCGGTCCCTCCACCAGGACCGGCTTGGCCAGCCGGTCGGCCAGGAACACCACGCCGGCGATCCCCTCGTCGGCCAGGTACTGCACCCCGGCCAGGCCCTGGCGCACGGCGTCGATGGACTCGAAGCGGGGGGCGCCGGCCACCGGGAACCCGGTGGTGATCTCCTCGGTGCGGGGCAGGGGGCCGACCGGGTCGGCCACGCCGGTCACGACCGGACCTGCCCGGAGCCGTTGACCACGTACTTGACCGAGGTCAGCTCCCGGAGGCCCATCGGACCGCGGGCGTGCAGCTTCTGGGTGGAGATGCCGATCTCCGCCCCGAGACCCAGCTCCTCCCCGTCGACGAAGCGGGTGGAGGCGTTCACCAGCACCGCGGCGGCGTCGACCTCGGTGGTGAACCGGTTGGCCGCGGCCAGGTCGCCGGTGACGATGGCCTCGGAGTGCCCCGAGCTGAACCGGGCGATGTGGTTGATGGCCCGGTCGAGGTCGTCGACCACCGCCACCGACAGGGTGAGGTCGAGGAACTCGGTGGCGAAGTCCTCGTCGCTGGCCGGGGCGATGTCGGGGAGCACCGCCCGGGTCCGGGCGTCGCCCCGAAGGGTCACCCCGGCCAGGGCCGCCGACAGCCGGGGCAGGAAGGCCTCGGCCACCTCCCGGTGGACCAGCACCGTCTCGGCGCTGTTGCAGACCCCCGGGCGCTGGGTCTTGGCGTTGACCACGATCGACTCGGCCATGGCCAGGTCGGCGGCCCGGTCCACGTAGACGTGGCAGTTCCCCTCCCCGTCGACGACGTAGGGGACGGTGGCGTGCTCCAGCACCGAGGCCAGGAGGGAGGGCCCACCCCGGGGGATCAAACAGTCGATGAACCCGTCGAGCTGCATGAACGAGACCGCCGAGGCCCGGCTGGTGTCCTCGACCAGGGTGACGGCGTCGACCGGCAGCCCGGCCTTGTCCAGCCCGTCGCGCAGGGCCGCGGCGATGACCAGGTTGGACGAGATGGCCGACGACGAGCCCCGGAGCAGCACCGCGTTGCCCGCCTTCAGGCACAGCCCGGCGGCGTCGCTGGTCACGTTGGGACGGTTCTCGTAGATGATGCCGACCACGCCGAGGGGGACCCGCACCCGCTCCACCCGCAGGCCGTTGGGCCGCACCCACCCGTCGACCACCTCCCCGACCGGGTCGGGGAGCCCGGCCACGCTGCGCAGCCCGGCGGCCATGGCCTCGACCCGGCCGGCGTCCAGGCGGAGCCGATCGAGCGAGGTGGTGTCGGCGGCCGCCTGCTCGGCCCGTCCCAGATCGTCGGCGTTGGCGGTCAGGACGGCCGCGGTCCGCTCCTCCAACAGGTCGGCGGCCCGGTGGAGGGCCTCGTTGCGGGCCGCCGACGAGGCCCGGGCCACCAGGCGGCTGGCCCCCTTGGCACGCTGTCCCAGCTCGGTCATCGGGGTGGACGGGCTCGATTGCACCGTGTCAGCGTACTTGGCCGACCGCCGGTTCCGAGACCGTGCCCGGTGGCCGGCTACTCCAGGACCACCAGGTCGTCCCGGTGGACCACCTCGGAGGCCACGTCGTCGGGCAGCTCGTCGGAGTGCCGGCCGGCCCACCGGTCCACCACCGCCGACGACTGGCCCACCAGGCCCTTGGCGAAGACCTGTCCCTCCGGGTCGGCGATCTCCACGGCGTCGTCGGCGGAGAACTCCCCCCGGGTGGCCAGCACCCCGGCCGACAGGAGCGACCGGCCCCGCTCCACCAGGGCCCGGCGGGCCCCGGCATCGACCACGATGGTGCCCGAGGACCCGACGGCGAAGGCGATCCACAACTTGCGGGCGGGCAGCCGTCGGTCCCGGGGGCGGAACCGGGTGCCCACCGCCGGGGCCGACTCCAGGACCGCACCGAGCACCCCGGGGCGGGCGGCGTCGGCGATCACCGCCTCCACCCCCGACCACACGGCGATCTTGGCCGCGGCCAGCTTCGAGCCCATGCCCCCGCTGCCCGCCTCCGAGCCGGGCCCGCCGGCGATCCGCTCCAGTTCGTGGTCGATCTCCACCACCTCCTCGATCAGGGAGCCGGCGTCGGTCCGCCGCGGGTCCTCGGTGAGCAGCCCGGCGGTGTCGGTCAGCAGCACCAGCAGCTCGGCCCGCACCAGATGGGCCACCAGGGCGGCCAGCCGGTCGTTGTCGCCGAAGCGGATCTCCTCGTCGGCCACGGCGTCGTTCTCGTTGACCACCGGGACCACGCCCAACTCCAGCAGCCGGGACAGGGTCTGTCGGGCATGGAGGTACTGGCTCCGGTGGACGAAGTCGAGCGGGGCCAGCAGCACCTGGCCGGCGGTCAGCCCGTGCCGACCGAGGGACTCGCTCCACACCTGCATCAGCCGGTGCTGGCCCACCGCGGCCACCGCCTGCAGGGTGGCCAGATCGGAGGGACGGGGCCGGTCCGGGGCCAGGGCGCTCCATCCCGCGGCAATGGCCCCCGACGACACCACCACCACCCACCGGCCCGACCGGCGGGCCTCGGCCACCTCGGCGGCCAGCTTGTCGATGGCCTCGGTGTCCACCCAGCCCGTCGGGGTGGTGACCGACGAGGTGCCGATCTTGACCACCACCGTCCCGGCCGTCGACCCGGGCGACGCCGCGCTCACCACCACCGGCCCAACTCCACCGGGCTCACGACCGCCGGCGCCGGGAGCTCGGCTCCCCGGTGAACTCGGGCTGGTCTCGGTACCAGGTGAAGGACAGCTCCCCGATGTGGACCACGTCGCCGTCCTGGGCCCCGGCCCGGGCCAGGGCCCGGTCCACGCCGATCCGGCGGAGCCGGCCCTGGACGTAGTCGGCGGCCTCGTCGGTGGTCAGGTCGTTGAGGGCCACCGCCCGTTCGGCCACCCGGCCCACCACCCGGAACTCGCCGGGCTCCAGGCGCTCCACCCCGAACCCCTCGGGCATCGGACGGTGGATGACGATGGCCGACTCCGCCGCCGGGAGGCTCGAGCGGGCCTCGGTGACCATCTCGGTCAGCCGCCCCACCAGCTCGCCGATCCCCTGGCCGGTGACCGCCGAGATCACCAGGTCGGGTCGGAACGGGCCGGGCGACGGCCGGTCGGCACCCCCGTCCACCGCCTCGGCGGCCGCCCCGCCGAAGCCCACCATGTCGGCCTTGGAGCCCACCACCACCCGGGGCCGCTCGAGGAGGTCGGGCTGGTACCGGCCCAGCTCGTCGAGGAGCACCCGCAGCTGCTCGGCCGGGGCCGTGCCGGTCACCGGGTCCAGCTCCACCAGCACCACCAGCGCCCGGGCCCGGGTGATGTGGCGGAGGAAGCGGTGGCCCAGGCCCTTGCCCTCGGCCGCCCCCTCCACCAGGCCGGGGATGTCGGCCACGGTGAAGTCCGACCCCTCGCCGGCCCGAACCACGCCCAGATGGGGCTCCAGGGTGGTGAAGGGGTAGTCGGCGATCTTGGGCTTGGCCGCCGAGATCCGGGAGATCAGGGTGCTCTTGCCCACATTGGGCAGTCCCACCAGGGCCACGTCGGCCACCAGGGCGAGCTCGAGGTCGTACCACTGCTCGTGGCCCTTCTCCCCCTGCTCGGCGAAGGCCGGCGCCCGGCGGCGGTTGGTCAGGAAGCTGGCGTTGCCCCGGCCTCCCCGGCCCCCCTCCCCGGCCAGCCACCGGTCGCCGGCCCCGGCCAGGTCGACCAGGAGGGCGCCGTCGGGCCCCCGGGCCCGGGTCCCCACGGGCACCGGGACCTCGAGGTCGGCGCCCCGGGCCCCGTGCTTCTTCTTGCCGCCGCCGTGACCCCCGTCGCCGCCGCGCCGGTGGGGATGGTCGCGGAAGCCCAGGAGCGAGGACTGGTTGTGGCTGGCCACCAGCCACACGTTGCCGCCCCGCCCCCCATCACCGCCGTCGGGGCCGCCCCGGTCCACGTGGGCCTCCCGGCGGAAGGACACCGCGCCCGCGCCCCCGTCGCCGGCCTTCACATGGAGTTGCGCCTCATCGACGAAGCCGGACATGGGTGGATCCTACTGACCGACCGCCTCGGGCCCCGACCCCGGACCGATCAGGCCTCGACCAGGACGGTGCGGCGCAGGGTGGCCACCGAGTCGGCGACCCCGAGGGTGTCGGCCAAGGCGGGGTAGGAGCCGTACTCGGCCCGCAGGGAGGCCAGGAACTCCTCCATGGTCTCGGGCAGCACCTGGAGCATGGACGGCGCGTACCGCTCCACCTCCTCCACCGAGTCCGGGTACTCGGTCTTGAGCTGCTCCAACAGGCGCTCCATGGCCGGGCCGCTGAGGGCGTAGTCGGCGACGATGGTCTCGTCGGGCACGCCGAGGAAGGCCAGGATGAGGGCCGACAGCACGCCGGTGCGATCCTTGCCCGCGCTGCAGTGGAACACCGCGGGGAGGGCGTCCGGCGAGGCCAGGGCGGCGAAGGCGCCGGTGAGGGCGGGCGCCCCGTCGGTGACCATCAGCCCGTACCGAGCGGCGACATAGGACGCCTCCCGCCACGACGACATCTCCTCGGTGGTCGGGAGGACGTCGAACAGGGGGAGGTCGACATAGCGCACCGGGACCTCGGCCACCGGGAACCTCCCCCGTTGCTGGGCCTCGTCCACCGTCCGCAGGTCGATCACCGTGGCCACGCCGAGACCGACCAGCTGGGCCCGGTCGGCCTCGGTCAGCTTGTGCAGTCCGTCGGCCCGGAACAGGCGGCGCCAGCCGACCTCGAGGCCGTCCCCCGTCCGGTAGCCGCCCAGGTCGCGGAAGTTCACGCACCCGTCGAAGGTCAGGGCCCGGGCGGGCTCGGCATGGGGCGAACCCGCCGACAGCGTGTCAGGTTCGGACATGTCGGGGAGCGTACCGGCCCGGCTGTCCCGGCCCGGGCGCCCGGCGGTGAACGTTGTGTGTCAGGTGCCCGCTACGACATCGACCAGCTTGCGACCCTTGCGGCTGGTGAACTGGACGGTGCCGTCGGCCAGGGCGAACAGCGTGTCGTCGCCACCCAGGCCCACATTGAGGCCGGGGTGGAACTTGGTGCCCCGCTGGCGCACCAGGATGGCTCCGGCCCGCACCTCGGTGCCCCCGAAGATCTTCACTCCCAGCCGCTGGGCGTTCGAGTCGCGTCCGTTGCGGGTCGAACCGCCACCTTTGGTCTTCGACATCCGACTGCTCCTTGTGTCTCTCTGATCTGGACCGGCGCCGGCTCAGCCGGCCGCGCTGATCGCGGTGATGGCGATGGTCGAGTACCGCTGGCGGTGGCCCCACCGGGTGCTCTGGTTCGACTTGTTCTTGTAGGTGAAGCCGCGGATCTTGGGGCCGAGCTCCTCGCCCTGCACCGTGGCCGTGACCGAGGCACCGGCCAGCTGGGCCGGCGTGGCCAGGACGGTGTCGCCGTCGACGACGAGGACGGGCTCGAAGGTCACCTCGGTGCCGGGCTCCTCGCCCAGCAGTTCCACGCGGAGCTCCTGGCCCTCGGCCACTCGCTCCTGCTTGCCTCCGGTTTTGATCACTGCGTACATAAGGATGAGAGCCTACAGGTCCGGGTCCTCAAATACTATTCCCCTACCCTGGCAAACCTCGCAGGTGGTGGACATCGACTCGATCAGGCCCTCGGAGACCCGCTTCCGGGTCATCTCGACCAGTCCCAGTTCGGAGATGTCGAACACCTGGGTCCGGGTCTTGTCCCTGGCCAGGGCGGTGCGCAGGGCCGACCCGACCTTGTCGCGGTTCTCGCGGATCTCCATGTCGATGAAGTCGATCACGATGATCCCGCCGATGTCGCGCAGCCGGAGCTGGCGCGCCACCTCGTCGGCCGCCTCCAGGTTGTTGCGGTAGACGGTCTCCTCCAGGTT
>DATCBL010000257.1:0-4105 GCA_036511875.1 Acidimicrobiales bacterium | reverse complement strand
CGGGCCCCGCGGTTCATGAGGGCCAGGGTCTGGCTCACCAGGGACTCGAGGAGCTCGGCGGTGTCGCTGAGCGCCTGGATGACCCGGGACCGGCCCACCACGGGAACTCCGTGCCCGGGCAGCAGCACCTCGGGACCCCCGCCGGGCCGGTCGTAGAGGGCCAGCATCCGGCGAAGGGCGTCGGCCCACTCGAGCGGGTAGCGCTGGACCTTCTGGGGGTTGCCGGCATTGGGGGAGGCCCAGATGAACAGGTCGCCGCAGCAGAGCACTCGCGACTCGGGGAACCAGGTCCAGGTGTGGTCGTCGGTCTCCCCCTTGGCGTGGTGCAACTCGGCTCGGACCCCGCCGATGTCGAGTTCGAGGTGGTCCCGGTAGGTGCGGTCGGGGTAGCGGTACTCGGTGGGCCACCGGAGGGTGTCGATGTCGAACTGCCGCCGATTGATGATCTGGTTGTACCCGGCGGTCTTGATGTAGCGGTCGAAGCGGGCCGGGAGGGCCTCGTGGGCCACCACCACTGGCTCGGGCCAGCCGGACTCGGCCGACTCGGCCGCCCACACCGGCACGCCGAAGACGTGGTCGATGTGGCCGTGGGAGTAGACCGCGGTGTTCAGACGTCCGGGCTTCCAGGCCCGGAGGGTGCGGTGGATGTCGGCGGCCATGAAGACGCTCCCGGTGTCCACCAGCACCAGACCGTCGTCGGTGCTGACCGCCGAGACGTTGGCGAACGACGGGACGAAGCCGACCCCGTCGGCGACCTCGGCCATGCCCGCCGAGGGACTCAGCGGGTGGATCTCGGTGGTGGTGACCTGACCGTTCCACAACCGGTCGGCCAGGTCCAGCACGTCCGGTTGGTCGCTCACCGCTCAGTCCCCGGGCTGGTGGCCGGACCCCGGTCGGTGGTCGCGCTCGGTGGGGGAGACGAACCGACCGGTGAAGCGCCCGGCCCGGCGGACGGCCCGGCGCATCTGCTCCTCGGCCGCCGGGCGGTGTCTGGCCGCGGCGCGGCGACCCGACACGGAGGCGGCTCCGACCACCCGTCCGGCCCTCCGGGCGGCCGCCCCGGTGGGCGATCCGGTGGTCCGGTCCCTACCGGGGGCGGTCGGGCCGGCGCCGGTGCCCGACGTCACCGTGGCGGTGGCATCGATGACCGTCGGGACGCTCCGACGGGACAGCCACGAGGGGCGGGGGGATGGGCCCATCTCGGTGAGCGTAGCCAGTCTGATGAGTCCGATGGCACCGAACTCGATGACGATGATCCCCTCGACGTCCGGACGGAGTGAAGGAACGAGGGGCGCCACCGCCACCAGGGCGGCCACCGCCACCAGCAGGGTCATGTGGAGCCAGGGTCCGCAGATACGCACGAGCCCTATCGGACCGTGGGCGGTGACGGCCAGCGCGGCGAAGGCGAGGGCGGCGCCCAGCAGCAGTCCGCCGTTGCTCACGTGGACCGAGATGTCGACGAAGACGAGGGCCACCACCAGCTCGGCCAGCTGGAGGAGCCAGAAGGGGATCCATCGACGGCGACCGGAGGGCCGGTCGCCCCCTCGGTCGGTCCCGGGCGCCGCGCTCGCTCTCCTCATCCCTGCCCGTCGACGTGCGACTGCGACGGCCTAGGAGGCGGGACCCGGTTGGCCCTCGACGTTGACCGGGGCTGGGGGTGGCGCCACGGCGGGCGGGCTCACGGCGGCCGGCGGGATGGCCTGGGCCACCGCCGGGGCGGACTTGTCATCGTCGGCCGAGCCCTCGTCGAGCCCCTTCTTGAACTCCTTCTGGGCCGAGCCCAGCGAGCGCGCCAGCTTGGGGATCTGGGTGGAACCGAACAGGACCAGCACCACCACGACCAGGATGATGATGCCGTCTACGCCGAAGATCTCTGCGGGGGGGCCGAAGTGCACGATCGTGTCTCCTTCTGTGGGCTGCTCCGACCAGGTTAGACCCGTCCGACCTGGCTCGCTGCGCAGCGGCGCCACGTGGCGCTCCCTGGGTGTTCGGTGCGAGAGGGCCGGTGGATGACCGGATCAGCCGGCCAGGAAGACCCCGAGGGCCAGGGCACCCACCGAGGCCAGGGCCCCGACGGCGCCCCACACCGCGGTGGCCCGCCGGCTCGAGGCCCGCTGGTGGAGGAACACGGCCACCCCGGCCACCACCACCACGGCGATCTTGACCATGAGCACGGCCTTCCAGGCCGACGAGGCGTCCTTCACGGTCAGGGCGCCGATGTTCCAGAACCCGGTCACCACCAGAAGGGCGTAGGCCGGCCAGAGGAGCCGGCCCAGGGCCCGGCCCACGGCCTTCGGGGCATCCTCGCCCAGGGTGCGGAGGGTGGGCAGCAGCCCGGCCACGGTGAACTGGCCGCCCACCCAGACGGTGGCCGCCAGCACGTGGAGGATGAGTCGGAACCCACCCAGCCCGGCCGAGAGGGTCGGGACCGCGGTGCCGAGGGTGGCGTGCCCGGCCAGCAGGGCGGTGGTCACCCCGATGCCACGGTCGCCGCGGTCACCGCTGCGGCCCGGCCGGGGCGCCCGACCCGGGAGCGGCGGCGGTCACCGGCCCGTCCAGTTGGGCTTGCGCTTCTCGGCGAAGGCGATGGGGCCTTCCTGGGCGTCGGCCGATCCGAACACCTCGGGCATGGCGGCATTGTTGACGGCCCAGCCCTCGACGTCGGGAAGTTCGCCGGCGTGCTTCATGACCCGCTTGGAGGCCCGGACGGCCAGGGGGGCGTTGTCGGCGATGGCGCCGGCCAGGGCCAGCGCCTCCTCCATCAGCCTGTCCGCCGGGACCACCCGGTTGATCAGCCCGAGGGCCAGGGCCCGTTGGGCGTCGATGGGGTCCCCGGTCAGGGCCAGCTCGAGGGCGATGGCCGGCGGGATCCGCTTGGGGAGCCGGATGAGGGCCCCGGCCCCGGCCATCAGGCCCCGCTTGACCTCGGGGATGCCGAACTTGGCCTCCTCGACCGCCACCACCAGGTCGCACGAGAGCATGATCTCGCATCCCCCGGCGAGGGCCGATCCGTTGACGGCGGCGATGATGGGCTTCGGGAAGTCCCGTTGGGCGATCCCCCCGAAGCCCCCCTTGGCCCCCATGATGTCGCCGGCCTCGCCGGCGGTGAAGGCCTTCAGGTCCATGCCGGCGCTGAAGGCCTTGTCCCCGCTGCCGGTGACGATGACCACCCAGCAGTCGTCGTCCGCCTCCAACTCGTCGAACGCCGCCGAGAAGCCGCGGGAAACCGCGCCGTTGATGGCGTTGCGGGCCTCGGGCCGGTTGATGGTCAGGATCTCGATGTGGCCCTGGCGTTGGCGAAGCAGTTCGGACATGCGGTCTCCCCGTGAGCGGTCAGCCTGCCGCCAGACGGTAGCGCGCCGGACCGGGCTGGACGACCGCCGTCCCTCCCACCAGGCCCGGCCCGTCGAGGCCGCCCATGGCCTCGACGACCTCGTCGTCGGCCGGGGCCAGCGCCATGTGCCGACCGTCGGGCAGACGGGCGATCAGCGGGGCGTCGGTCGGGCGGCCCTCGTGGTCCCTCGCCACGGTGGCGGCCAGGATGACCGCCGGGGTGGCCTCGTCCACCTCCAGGGCCGTCTCCACCGCCGAGTCGTCGATCCGGGACTGGGCCGCGGCGGTGTCCCCCCGTCGGAACCCGTCCGGCGGGGGGGTCGAGCTGTAGATGCCGAGGGCGTGCTTGGTGACGAACCAGCCCACTCCGGTGGCCATCCCGAGACCGCCCGGCGTCCCGTTCCGCAGGTGATCGGTCATGGTGGCGATGGCGTGGGTGGTGTAGTTGTTCCCCGGCCCGCCGAAGTAGGGGAGCCCTCCGGTGACCGTCAGCCCGCGGCGGCCGTCCCGGGTGATGCCCAGGGCCGCGGCGGCCATCTCCACCGCCGAGGGGAAGCACGAGTAGATGTCCAACCACTCGAGGTCGTCGACGTCGACGGTGGCCTGGGGCCCGGCGGCGGCCGAGGCCGCCTCGAACAGGGCCCGGCCGGCCGCGGCGAGGGCGGGGGAGCGGCCCAGGTCGGGTCGCGAGGCGGGGAACCTGACGTCCACCGCCTCGGCACCGGACCAGACGAAGACCGCCCGGTCGGCCACCCCGGCCCGCCGGGCTGCG
>DATCBL010000256.1:0-7204 GCA_036511875.1 Acidimicrobiales bacterium | reverse complement strand
GGGCGGCCGCCTCGGCCGACCGCATCTACGAGATCATCGACGAGCAACCCACCGTCACCGACGCCCCCGACGCCATCGATCTGGTCGACTGTCGCGGAGAGGTGCAGTTCGAGCACGTCGACTTCGCCTACGCCGCGGATGCCGAACAGTTGGTGCTGGCCGACTCCAACCTGCACATCGCCCCGGGAGAGACAGTGGCCCTGGTTGGTCGGACCGGTGCCGGCAAGTCGACGGTGGCCCGGCTGTTGACCCGCTTCTACGACGTCAAGCACGGATCCATCCGCATCGACGGACACGATGTGCGGGACCTGACCCTGGCCAGCCTGCGGGCCAACGTCGGGGTGGTACTGGACGAGCCCTTCCTGTTCTCCGCCTCGGTGCGCGACAACATCGCCTACGGAAAGCCGACGGCCACCCTCGACGAGGTGGAGGCGGCGGCGAAGGCCGCCGGCGCTCACGAGTTCATCGCCCACCTGGCCGACGGGTACGACACGGTGGTGGGCGAACGGGGTTATACCCTCTCCGGCGGGCAGCGGCAGCGGATCGCCATCGCCCGGACCCTGCTGGTCAACCCGCCCATCATGGTGCTCGACGACGCCACCAGCGCCATCGACGTCCAGGTCGAACAGCGGATCCATGCCGGACTGCGTGTCCAGATGGAGGGCCGCACCACCCTGATCATCGCCCACCGGCTGTCCACCATCTCGCTGGCCGACCGGGTGGTCCTGTTGGACCAGCACAAGATCGTGGCCGACGGGACCCACGCCGAGCTGCTCGAGAGCACGCCCCTCTACGCCGAGGTCCTGGCCCAGGCGGGCGAGTTCGAACGGGAGGCCGGCGCCGGGGAGGCCGAAGGGGACGCCGCGTTGGGCACCGACGAGGCAACGGCCGAGCCCGACGGCCAGCCGCTGCGCGACCTGCTCGATTCGGTGCGGGGCGGAGGCCGGTCATGATGTTCGGTGGCGGCGGAGGTGGGGGCTTCGGTGGCCCCGGAGGAGCGCAGGCCTCGGCCGCCTCCGGCCTGCCGTTCGCCGGCATCCCGCACGAGCTCCAGGACGGGGTGGACAAGCTGCTGGCCACCGAGCCCGAGCATCCCGAGCCCGACATCGTCTTCAGCCAGAACAGCTCCGAGCGCGAGCTCAAGCGGCTGAGCCTGTGGCGGCTGCTGACCAAGTACCCCGGGATGCTGGCCCTGGCCGGGGTCCTGGTGGTGGTGGTGGCGGTGGCCGCCCAGGTCGGGCCCTCGCTCACCGAGTACGCCATCAACAACGGCTTGACCGGCCCTCCCAAGGGCCACTTCAACTTCGCCGTGGTGGTCGGCGCGGCCATCGCCTACCTGGTCTTCGTGGTGATCACCGCGTTGGCCCAGCGCTTCCAGGTCCAGGTCACCGGCCGCCTGGCCGCCTGGGTGATGAACGACCTCCGGGTCAAGGTCTTTGCCCACTTGCAGCGCCTCTCACTCGGCTTCTTCACCGAGGAAAAGGCCGGTGTGGTCATGAGCCGGATGACCAGCGACATCGAGAACCTCCAGCAGCTCCTCCAGGACGGTCTCTCCCAGCTGGCCATCCAGGGGCTGACCATGGTGGTGATCACCGCCATCCTCTTCACCATCAACGTCCAGCTGGCCCTCATCACCGTGGTGTTGATCCTGCCGGCCCTCTTCGGGGCCTCGGTGTGGTTCAAGCGGGCCTCGGAGCGCGGCTACGACCGGGTGCGCGACGGCATCGCCAACGTGCTGGCCGACCTGTCCGAGAGCCTGCACGGCGTGCGTATCGTGACGGCCCACAACCGGCAGCGCCACAACGTGATCCACCATCGCAACGTGGTGGGCGACTATCGGGACGCCAACAACTACACCGCCAGGGTCAACGCCATCTACGGCCCCGGCACCCAGCTGCTCGGCGTCCTGGGCCAGGCCGTCCTGCTGGCCATCGGCGGCTCCATGGTGGTCAACCACACCCTGTCCCTCGGTGGGCTGGTGGCCTTCTTCCTCTACCTCAACCGGTTCTTCCAGCCCATCCAGCTGCTGGTCCAGCAGTACAACACCTACCAGCAGGGCCAGGCCTCGGTGAACAAGCTGCGGGCCCTCGTCGACACCGAGCCCGAGGTCCGGGAGGCCCCCGATGCCATCGAGCTGCCCCCCATCGAGGGGGCCATCTCCTTCGACCACCTGACCTTCGGCTACGACCCCGACCGGCCGGTCATCGAGGACGTGAGCCTCGAGGTGGCCCCGGGCGAGACGGTGGCCTTCGTGGGGCCCACCGGGGCCGGCAAGTCCACCCTGGCCAAGCTGGTGACCCGCTTCTACGACCCCACCGCCGGCCGGGTCCTCATCGACGGCTACGACCTCCGCCGGGTGACCATGCACTCGCTCCGGAGCCAGCTGGGCGTGGTGCCCCAGGAGCCCTTCCTGTTCGCCGGGACTATCGGGGACAACATCGCCTTCGCCCGGCCCACCGCCTCCGACGCGGAGATCCACCAGGCGGTGGACCGGGTCGGCCTGAGCGAGGTGATCGGCCGGATGCCCGAGGGCCTCGACACCGTGGTCCACGAGCGGGGACAGACCCTCTCGTCGGGCGAGCGGCAGCTCATCGCCCTGGCCCGGGCGTTCCTGGCCCATCCCCGGGTGCTGGTGCTCGACGAGGCCACCTCCAACCTGGACCTGCAGTCCGAGACCCTGATCGAGTCGGCCCTCGACGCCCTGTTGGAGAACCGCACCGCCATCCTCATCGCCCACCGCCTGTCCACGGCCATGCGGGCCGACCGGATCGCCGTGGTCGACCAGGGCCGGATCATCGAGGTGGGCTCGCACGACCAGCTGGTGTCCGCCGGGGGCCGCTACGCCGAGATGTACGCCACCTGGGTGCGCCAGTCCGACCGGGCCGAGCACGAGGCCACCGTCCCCCCGGGTCCCTGAGCCTCACCGGGAGCGCCACCCCGCCGGTAAGGTCGGACCCGAAGGCGTGCGGCGGGCGCGGCACGGCACGAGCGAGATCGGAGGGCCGGGGTGATGAAGATCGGCGTGGTGCTGCCGCAGACGGAGATCGGGCCGGACGTCGGAGGCGTGCGGGTCTACGGCCAGGGCGTCGAGGAGCTGGGCTTCCACCACCTGGTGGCCTACGACCACGTGGTGGGCGCCGACCCGGCGGTCCACACCGGCTGGGACGGTCCCTACGACATCGACACCCAGTTCCACGAGCCGCTGGTCCTCTTCGGCTACCTGGCCGGATGCACGAACCTGGAGCTGGTCACCGGCATCCTCATCCTCCCCCAGCGCCCCACCGCCCTCGTGGCCAAGCAGGCCGCCGAGGTGGATCTGCTCACCGGGGGCCGCTTCCGGCTCGGCGTGGGCATCGGCTGGAACGCCGTGGAGTACGACGCCCTGGGCCAGGACTTCTCCACCCGGGGCCGTCGGCTGGAGGAGCAGGTGGCCCTGCTGCGGGCCCTGTGGACCACCCGGTCGGTGACCGTGTCCGGCCGGTTCGACCGGGTGACCGGCGTGGGCATCGCCCCGCGGCCCGTCCAGCGACCCATCCCGATCTGGTTCGGCGGCGCCTCCCCCCGGGCCTTCCGCCGGGCCGGCCGCCTGGCCGACGGGTGGCTCCCGATGATGCAGCCCGGACCGCAGCTGGAGGAGGCCCGGGCCACGGTGGCCGAAGGGGCCGAGCAGGCCGGCCGCAGCCCGGACTCCATCGCCATGGAGGGCCGGCTCGACTGGCGCGGCGACGCCGACGAGGTGGTCCGTCGGGCCGAGGGGTGGCGGGAGGCGGGGGCCTCCCACCTCTCCATCAACACCATGCGGGCCGGGCTGGCCACCGTCGACGCCCACCTCGAGGTCCTGGGCCGGGTGGCCGAGGGGCTGGGCCTGGGGTAGTTCGACCGACCCGTGCCCCCGCCGGGAGTCGACGACCCGGCGGTGCGGGTGCCGCCACGACATGGTTCTCCGCCTCAGTCGGGCCAGAGGCGGGCCCGCAGTCCCGAGGCCCGGGCCAGGGGTCGGGCGATGGCCTGCTCCAACGCCTCGGCACTGCTCACGATGCACAGACCGTCCCGGGCTCGGGTGACCGCGGTGTAGAGCAGCTCGCGGGTGAGGATGGGCGACTGGTGGTCGGGGAGCGACACCACGGCACGGAGGAACTCGGAGCCCTGGCTCTTGTGGATGGTCATGGCCCACCACGTCTCGACCCGGTCCAGACGCGACGGCGCCAGGGTGCGGACGCCGTCCCCCGACCCCAGGGCCACCTCCATGCCCTCGTCACCCTCGACCACCACCCCGGTGTCCCCGTTGAACACCTGGTTGGCCCGGTCGTTGGCCGTCACCAGCACCGGGCGACCGACGTACCACCGGCGATCCGGATGGAAACCCGAGACCCGGCCGGCCACGCCGCGCTCGATCCGATCGGTCCAGTCGGCCATGCCGTTCGGGCCCCGACGGGTGGCGGCCAGGACCTTGACCCGTCCGGCAGCCTCCAGGGCCGCGGCACCGTCGCCGACCGATGCCGCGGCGACCAGCTCCTCGCCCACCGCCACCAGCTGGCTGGTCACCTCGGCCAATCCCTCGGCCTCGTCCGGCCGGAGCCACCGGAGGTCCTCGGCCCCCTCCTCGAGGAGGGTCAGGGCCCGGGCCCGGTCGCCGGTGCGGACGGCGTCGGCCAGGGCGGCGATGGTCGACTCCCCCTCGAACCGGCGCAGGGTCCGGAGCACGGTGACCCGATCGGCCAGGATGCCGACCGGGCCCGGCCCGGGGACCGGATCGGCCAGCGAGTCCCACAGGGTCGGCGTCTCCACCGACCCCGCCGCCGGCCCCTCGGACCGGGGGCCGGCGGGGTCGTCGGCCCCCTCGGGGCGGCCGGCCGGGCCCACCACGTCGCTCATCACCGTGCCGGCCTCGATGCTGGCCAGTTGGAAGGGATCGCCGACCAGCACCACCGAGGCCTCGGGACGAACGGCGTCGAGGAGCTTGGCCATCAGCGGGAGGGAGACCATCGACGTCTCGTCGATGATCACCATGTCCTCGGGCAGCGGGTGGTCACCGTCGTGGCGGAAGTGGGTGCGGTCCTCCCAGCCCAGCAGCGAGTGGATCGTCGTCGGGGCGGTGGCGGCCACCAAGCCGGCCACGACCCCTTCCCCCTCGGCCAGGTGGATCTCCGTCACCGCAGCCTGGACCGCCTCGCCCATGCGGGCCGCCGCCTTGCCGGTGGGAGCGGCCAGTGCCACCGAGAGGGGGCGGCCCTGCTCGGCGGCCACCAGGTGGGCGGCGGCCAGGAGCCGGGCCACCGTGTAGGTCTTCCCCGTGCCCGGGCCCCCGGCGATGATCGACACGCCGGGGGCCAGCGCCCGTCGGACGGCGAGCCGCTGCAGGTCGGCCGGGCCGGATCCGGACCCGCCGAACAGGGAGTCGAGCACCCGGTCGACCTCGTCACCGGGCGCCCCGGCCCACCGCATGCCGGAGGGGGCCGGTGGCGACCGGCGGGCCAGGTCCTCGGCCACCGCCAGCTCGTAGTGCCAGTAGCGCTGGAGATAGAGGCGGTCGACGTCCCAGACCAGGGGACGGAGCGGACCGGCGCCCCGCAGCGACGCGGTGGCCACGACGCCGGAGCGGCTCAGCGTGGCCGCCCAGGCCTCCGCGGGGGGCCAGGGCAGCCCGTCCACCTCCTCGCCGTCCAGCTCGGCCAGCCGGAGGGCCATGGCGTCGAGCGGCGTGCAGACGTGGCCGAAGCGCGGCGCCCGGGCGGCCACGGCCAGGGCCAGCAGCTCCTCGCCCGAGAGCCCGGGCTGGAGGCGGAGCACGGTGGTGGCGAACTGCACCTCGTAGGCCCCGAACACCCCGGCCTCGACGAAGGGGGCCAGGACCGCGACCCCGGGAGGCACGACCACGGGTCGACCGGTGGGACCGGTGACGGTGCGCAGGGTCATGCCACCCTGCCCTCGGTGCCCCGCCCGTCCAGGAGGTCGCTGAGGGCGACCACCAGGTCCGGGGGAACGGCCCACTCGAACACCCCGGCCGGTCCCCCGGCCACCCCGCCCTGGCCGGTCATCCCCCGCAGGAACAGGTAGGCGATGCCCCCGAGGTGGACGTCGGGCCGGTACCCGGGCACCCTCCACCGGAGGTAGCGGTGGAGGGCCACCGAGTACAGCAGGGCCTGCAGCGGATAGTCGTGCTCCTCCATGGCCGCCACCAACCGGTCGGCGCCGTAGTCGGCCGGCCCGACCGGCGCCCCCCGGGGGTGGAGGGCGTTGGTCTTGTAGTCGGCCACCACGAACCGTGGGCCCACCGACCCGCCGGGGACCCGCATCACCAGGTCGATGGAGCCGGTGAGATGGCCGGCCACGGTGGCCTCGATCGCCCCCTCGGCCAAGCCGGCGGCCCACCCGGTCAAGGGATCGTCGGCCCCGAGGTGGTCGAGCACCACGGCGCCGATCCCCCGCACGCTGAGCGGCGGACCGTGGTCGGCCAGCCGCAGGTCGAAGGAGACTTCGGTGAGCCGATCCCCGGGACCGATGTCGGCCAGCCGCACACCGCCGCACACCCCTCCCAAGGGGGTCTCGATGGCCGCCCGGAGGCCGGCGATGAGCAGCGCCCGTCCCTGCCCATCGGAGGTTCCGGCCGGGATCACGGGGGTCAGGTCCACCGACCGCCACCGGAGCTGACGCTCCACGGCCTCCTCCAGCTCCTCGGCCAGCCGGTCGGAGTGGAAGTCGACCTCCTCCAGCACGGCGTGGACCATCGTGCCGAAGGCCGTGCCGGCGGGGAGGTCGGCCAGCGGGCTGGACGGAACGCCCACCTCGGCCGCGGTGGCGTCCGGTCCGGCCGGTGGAGGGGTGAACCCGGGCCCGCCCGCCTCACGGTCAGGGTCGGCGGGCTCCTGCTCGTCGCCGGCCCCCCGGTCGGCCAGTGAGGCGTCCTGGGGGTCGAAGCGCCCGACCGACCCATGGTCGACGATGGCCGAGAACGACCACCGCGATCGCCGGCGGTCCGGGAGTCGGTCCAGCGTGGCCAGGCCGAGCTCCGGCTCCGGCCGGTCGCCGGTCGGTGGCGTCCACCGCTCCGGTCGATCGGGCACCTCGCCGACCACCGCCACGGCCACGGTGCCCCGGGCCGCGGCCACCAGGGGTTCGAAGTGGGCCAGCGCCTCCCGGTCGGCCGGGACCGGGACCCTCACCGAGCCGAACGCCTCCGGATCGACGGCCGCCCCGCGGCGGG
>DATCBL010000255.1:0-2403 GCA_036511875.1 Acidimicrobiales bacterium | reverse complement strand
GGGGGAGCCATGGCCCAAGAAGTCGACGGGGACGGGCTGGCCTGCCGACGGTGCGGGGAACACCGCCCGCCGGTGTGCGCCGAGTGTGACGGGACCCGGTTCAAGGCACTCCGCATCGGGGTGACCCGGGCCACCGAGGAGTTGACGGCGCTCACCGGCGTCGAAGCCCTGGAGGTCTCCGGATCGTCGGAGCCGGTCCCGCTGGCCGCCGTGGCCGAGGCGCGGCTGGTGGCAGGAACCGAGGCCGCCCTCCATCGGGTGGCCCGAGCCGACGTGGTCGCCTTCCTCGACATCGACCAGCACCTGTTGGCCACCCGCTTCGGTGCCGGTGAGGAGACGCTCTCGCTCCTGGCTCGGGCGGCACGCCTGGTCGGCACGCGCGACCTGGCCGGGCGCGTGTTGGTCCAAACGCGAATGCCCGACCACGAGGTCCTCCAGGCCGTCGTCCACGCCGACCCGGGTCTGGCCTCGGAGCCGGAACGCGACATCCGCAACGTCCTCGGACTGCCGCCGTTCGAGGCGCTGGCCGTCCTTCGGGGTGCCGGTGCACCGGCCTACGCCGACGGCCTGTCGGTCGTGGCCGGCCTCACCGTCTCGCCCGACGGCGACCGCTGGCTGGTTCGGGCCGCCGACCACGCCACGTTGTGCGACGGTCTGGCCTCGGTGCCGCGCCCCACCGGGAGGCTGCGGGTGGAGGTCGACCCGACTGACGCCTGAGCCGGTCCGAGGTCTTCCCCCCTTAGCCGGGTGGGTGCTGAGCGCACCCCCACGACCGGCACCGTACAATGGAGCCATGCCCACATACTCCGTCCGGGTCTACGGCGACCCGGTGTTGAAGCAGGTGGCCCGAGAGGTCGATCAGTTCGACGGCTCGTTGGCGCGCCTGGTGGAGGACATGGTGGAGACCATGTACGACTCGGAGGGGGCCGGGCTCGCCGCCCCCCAGGTCGGTGTGCAGAAGCGACTGTTCGTCTACGACGTGGGCGAGGGACCGCAGGCCGTCGTGAATCCCGTCATCGTGGAGACCGACGGTGAGTGGTACCACGACGAGGGCTGCCTCTCCATCCCCGGGCTGCGCCTCGGTCTCGTCCGTCCCGACCGCGTCCACCTGCGCGGCCACGACATCGAGGGCAACGAGGTCTCCATGGAGGCCGACGAGTTCCTCGGCCGGGTATTCCAGCACGAGGTGGACCACCTGGACGGCGTCCTCATGGTCGAGCGCCTGGAGGACGACATGCGCAAGCAGGCCTTGCGGGTGCTCCGAGACCGGGCCCTCGGCCTCGACACCTCGGCCATGGAGGCCAAGCTGGTCTCGGCCGGGAGCGAGCGCGAGGTCTGATCCGGTCGCCTTGGCGACCGGGACGACCCGATAGCGTCATCGCATGGCCCGCCTGGTGTTCCTCGGGACCCCCGAGGCGGCGGTCGAGCCTCTGCACACCTTGGTGCGGGCCGGCCACGACGTCGCCCTCGTGGTGACCCGGGCCGACAAGCGCCGTGGGCGGGGGTCCGCCCTCGTGCCGAGCCCGGTGAAGGCCGCAGCCACTGCACTCGGCCTGCCCGTCACCTCCTCGCTCGACGACGCCGTCGTGAGCGGCGCGGAGCTCGGGGTGGTCGTCGCCTACGGCCGCATCGTCCCGGTGGCCGTGCTCGATCGCCTCCCCATGGTCAACCTCCACTTCTCGCTCCTGCCGCGCTGGCGGGGAGCGGCCCCGGTGGAGCGGGCCATCCTCGAAGACGACGCCGAGACCGGGGTGTGCCTCATGGCGGTAGAGGCCGGTCTCGACACGGGTGGGATCTACGCCGAGGTGGCTACCGCCATCGAGGAGGAAGAGACGGCTGAGGACCTCCGGGCCCGCCTGGTGGGTCTCGGGTGCGGACTGTTGGAGGAGCATCTGGCTGACGGCCGGGCCGGCCTGCCCCGACCGCACGACCAGGCGGGCACCCCCTCCTACGCCGAGAAGATCCTGCCGGCCGAGCGGGAGCTCCACTGGGACCAGCCGGGCGCGCAGCTCCGACGGGTGATCCGGGTGGGCCGAGCCTGGACGACCTTCCGCCACCACCGCCTCGGAGTCGTGGCGGCGAGTGCAGTCCCCGATGCCGAGGGGCCGGCGACCCCACCGGGGGCGGCAGGGGCACTCGTCGGCACCGACGTCTGGGCCGGGGACGGGTCGCGGGTGCGTCTGGTCACGGTCCATCCCGAGGGGAAGCGGCCCATGGCCGCCGACGAGTGGATCCGTGGTGTGCGTCCCAGTCCGGATGAGCGCCTCGGACCGTGGACCGCGGCCGGCCACCAGTAGGCTCCCGCCGATGGCCACGAATCCACCGCCGACCGGCCCCCGTCACGAGATGCGCGTGGCCCCGTCCATCCTCTCGGCTGACTTCGGCAGCCTGTCCGACGCCGTC
>DATCBL010000254.1:0-2315 GCA_036511875.1 Acidimicrobiales bacterium | reverse complement strand
GGCCTAGTACCGTAGGGGCGATGACGCCAGACTCCGCCGCCCCTGTCGAGACCAGTGTGACCCCCGGCGACAGCACCCCGACGTCCGGTCCGGCCCGCTACCGGTGCGCGGCCTGTGGCAACCTCACCCGCTTCGACGTGGTGACCAGTCGGCGCACCAAGGCCTTCCACCACTACTCGGTGGGTGGGGAGCTCACCGTGGAGGACGTCGAGGTCCTCAGCGAGTCGGTGGACGAGGTGTCGTGCCGGTGGTGCGGCAACGGGAAGGCCATCGAGGTCATCGAGGACGGGGCGTCGGAGCCCGCTTGATGGCGCCCTCCGGCCCGGCTTCGGCCGGCTCCCCGGCATCACCGTTCGACGATCCGGCCTTCGTGGCCGGGCTCCGTCCCATCCCGATGGGTCCGCTGACCGGAGCCGGTCAGCGTCCGGCAGCCGACATCGACGGGGAGGACCTCGATGGGCGACCCCTCGAGATCCAGGTCAGGTCGTTCGACCAGGCGCTGCTCCTCTGCTTTCTCCACGTGCACTGCGACGGCTGCGACAGCTTCTGGCGGGGCCTGGCCGACCGTCCGTCACTCGAGCTCCCCGTCTCGGTGTCCACCGTGGCGGTGACCAAGGGGCCCCACGCCGTCGACCGGCACGAGGTGGCTCGGGCGGCCGGTCGCAACCTGGACGCCGAGGGCGAGGCCGGACCGGACGAGGTGCCTGTCGTCATGAGCGACGCTGCGTGGGCCGACTACCGGGTCACGGGCTACCCGTTCTTCGTCCTGGTCGATGCCAGAACCCAAACGGTCGTCGGCGAGACTGTGGGCTTCGGGTGGACGGATGTCTACGCCATGGTCCAGGCATCTGGCCTCTGAACCCTGCGGGCACTGAGCCCAGCGGTCCCTGAACTCCTCGGCCTCTGAGCGGCGCCCCGACCGTCGGGTCGACCGGACGGTAGGTTGAGATTCGTGCGACCACCCGGACCCCTGTTGGCGTCAGGGCGGGACTCGGACATCTTCGAGTACGGGGACGGCCTGGTCCTGCGCCGCTCGCGCCACCGCCGGTCGCTCGAGGGCGAGGCCCAGGTCATGGAGTACGCACGCTCGGAGGGGTACCCGGTGCCTGCCGTTTCCGAGCTCAGCGCCGACGGGACCGACCTGGTCATGGAGCGGCTCGACGGCCCGGTGATGCTGACCGCCCTCAGCCGGCGGCCGTGGACCCTGCGCACCCAGGCGGCGATCCTGGCCGACCTGCACCGGCGGCTGCACGATATTTCCGCGCCACCCTGGGTCCCCGACGCCCCGTCGGGCCATGGTGACCGCCTCGTCCACCTCGACCTCCACCCGCTCAACATCATCCTCACCGATCGGGGCCCCATGGTCATCGACTGGACGCGGGCGTCCCGGGGGAGCGGTGCCACCGACGTGGCCCTCACCTGGCTGCTCCTGGCCTCGGCCGGCATCCCAGCCGGCGGCCCGTGGGGTGCGGTGCTCGGTCGGTTCCGGTCCGCACTCACGGCCAGCTTCCTCAGCCACTTCGACCGGGACGCCGTCGGCGAGGAGCTCCCCGCCGTGGCCACCTGGAAGATGGCCGATCCCAACATGACCGACCGCGAGCGCGCCGCTATGGAGGCCCTCGTCGAGCGCCACAGCTGATCGGACTCGGCCCTGGCTTCGCCGGCCTGGCCTGACGCTCACGTGGAGGGGCTGTCACCTACCTGTCGTCGAACTACCAGCCGCCGGTGGGCCGACCCACAGGCCGCTCCCACATCCGCTTCTCATGCTGGGGACCGTGAACACACCCCAGCAGAAGGAGCAGGACCATGAGTGACCTCGACGACACCGCAGCGACCCGGCCGGCCCGGGGAGAGGAGCGGGATCCGCTCGCCACCTACAGCCTCCGGCGTCGTCGGGGGGTGGTGGTGACCAGCGCGGCGGCCGTCGCCCTGGGCCTGGCCGTCGTCGGCGGTGGCGTGGCCGGGGCTGCGTCGTCCTCCACGGCGACCTCGTCCTCGGCCAAACCATCCTCCTCGGGTCCCCGTCCGCCGATGGGCGGCTCGCCGCCGGCGGCCATGGGCACGGTGGCCTCGGTCGGCGACGGCACCTTCACCCTGACCACGAGAGACAGAACCACAGTCACCGTGAACGTCAGCTCGACCACCACCTACCGCGACCCGAAGGTCACCTCAGCGACCATCGCCGACGTCACCGTGGGCGAGCACGTGGCCGTGTTCGGGACCGAGTCCTCCTCGGTGGTCACCGCCACCAGCGTGGCCATCGGTGAACCGCCCGGTCGGGGAACGGGCGGCCCGAAGAACCGCCCATCAGGCGG
>DATCBL010000253.1:0-2453 GCA_036511875.1 Acidimicrobiales bacterium | reverse complement strand
CCGGGGGCGGGCTCCTCGCAGCACACGATCATGGCCCGCAGGTCCGGCACCTCACCGAGGTGGGGGAGGATCCGCTCTCGGCGCTCCTCGTCGGCGAAGACCACCGAGGTTCCCGAGTCACTGAGGCCGTAGGCCAGCTCGGCGCCGGTCCACCAGGCGTTGAGGGGGACGACCACGGCGCCCACGGCGATGGTGGCCCAGAAGGCCATGACCCACTCGGGCAGGTTCCGCATGGCGATGGCCACCCGGTCCCCCTTGGCCACCCCGAACCGGTCGACGAGGGTGCGGGCCAGGCCGGCCACGGTCGAGAAGTGCTCGGCGAAGGTCATGCGCTCGTCCTCGTAGACCAGGAAGACCTGGTCGCCGTGGAGGGCGGAGAGCTCCAGCACCGCCCGGAGGGTGGGCGGGGCGGACTTCCAGGTACGGGTCGGGACGCCTCGGATGGTCAGCGTCTCCATCTCGAACGTCTGGCCCGGGGCGGTCAGCGCCGCGGTGACCTCGGCCAGGGTGGGTGCCACCGGCACCTCGCCGGTCTCCTCGTCCACTATCCGGGGGCCGCATCTTTGAAGATCTGGGCGCGGTAGTAGGCCAACTCGGCGACGCTCTCGCGAATGTCGTCCATGGCCCGGTGCCCCCCGGCCTTGGTCGGGGCGTCCTTCATCACCTGGGGGTACCAGCGTCGGGCCAGCTCCTTGACCGTGGAGACGTCCACCGAGCGGTAGTGGAGGTACTCCTCGATCTCGGGGAGCTGGGCGGAGAGGAAGCGGCGATCGGTGCCGATGGAGTTCCCGGCCAACGGCACGGTGCGGGCCTTGGGCACGTGGGCGCGGATGAAGGCCAGGGTGGCGTCCCCGGCCTGCTGGAGGGAGGTGGTCGAGGCGGCGATGTCGGTGAGCAGGCCGCTCTTGGTGTGCATGGTGCGGACGAACTCGTCCATGGAGTCAAGGGCCTCGGCGGAGGCCGACACCACCAGGTCGGGGCCCTCGGCCACGATCTGGAGGTCGTCGTCGGTGATGAGCGTGGCCACCTCGACGATGACGTGACGGTTGATGTCCAGTCCGGTCATCTCGAGGTCCATCCACACCAGCACGTCGGTGACGCTACCGGTTGGCGCCCAGGGCCGTGACCTGACGGCCCGTCAGGTCGAACCCCGGGGTGGTGGGCCGGCGCCCGCGGGACCGAGCCTGCGGCCCGGCATCGGCGGGGCCGGCCGGGGTCCGGGCCGCAGGGTGACGGCATCTGAGGTAGCCAGGGGGAGTGGTGGAGCGATAGCGTCCGCACGGGGAGAAAGTGGAGGAGACCGGTGGCCCCGGCAACGCACAACGGCAACGAAGGGGCACCGGACGAGGTGGCCCTTGCCCCGCCCCCGCCGGTCGCCACTGTGGCGGTGCCGGTGGTCCGGTTGGACGGGGATCTCCCGCTCCCCGGCTACGCCCGTGGTGGAGACGCCGGAGCCGACCTCGTGGCCCGGACCGACGTGACGCTGCCGCCGTCCGGGGGCCGGGGATTGGTCCCCACCGGAGTGGCGCTGGCCATCCCGCCGGGGTATGCGGGATTCGTCCAGCCGAGGAGCGGTTTGGCCCTCCGGCACGGCGTGACCTGCCTGAACACCCCCGGGCTGATCGATTCCGGGTACCGGGACGAGATCGCCGTGCTGCTGGTCAACACCGACCCGGAGACCCCTTACGAAATCCGGCGGGGCGACCGGATCGCCCAGCTGGTCATCCAACGGGTGGAGGCCGCGGACTTCGTCGAGGTGGCCGAGCTGTCCGACAGCGAGCGGGGCCTCGGCGGCTTCGGCTCGACCGGCCGGTAGCGGGACATGGACCGACTGACCGGGTTGGATGGGGC
Organism: Acidimicrobiales bacterium; assembly: GCA_036511875.1. Taxonomy (GTDB): domain Bacteria; phylum Actinomycetota; class Acidimicrobiia; order Acidimicrobiales; family RAAP-2; genus Bog-756. The sequence goes on along the minus strand of DATCBL010000253.1, from coordinate 602 downwards.
CTTCGTGTCCCTGGAGTCGCCGACCACCCACCTCCAGATCCTCGGGGCCCTGGTGTTCGATCCCTCCCAGGTGGTCGGTGGTGTGCCCTTCGGGGCCATCCGGGGTCTCATCGCCGATCGGCTGGACCTGGTCCCGCCGTTCCGGAAGCGGCTGGTCGAGGTCCCCTTCGGATTACAGCACGGGGCCATGGTCGACGACCCCGACTTCGACCTCGACTACCACGTCCGGCGGGCGCGCCTCCCCGAGCCGGGGGGCCTCGGGGAGTTGGCCGCCCTAATCGCCGACCTGGCGTCGCGGCCTCTGGATCGGGGTCGGCCCCTCTGGGAGTTCCATGTGGTCGAGGGGCTGGAGCACGGTCGGCTGGCCATCGTCCCCAAAGTGCACCATTCGATCATCGACGGGGTGTCCGGAGCCCAGGTGATGGCGGCTTTCTTCGACCTGTCGTCGGTGCCCGCCCCCATCCCGCTCTTCGGTCGAGCCGCCCTCTCGGATGATGCGATGCCGGCCCTGGGCGCGGATCAGCGCCTTCCTGGGCGGGACGACGGGGGGGAGGACCCAGGAGCGGACGGAGATCCCCGGTGGGCCCCCGATCCGTTGCCCG
>DATCBL010000252.1:0-2268 GCA_036511875.1 Acidimicrobiales bacterium | reverse complement strand
CATTCGTCACCAGCGGGCTGCCCAACGCCGAGTTCCCCGGGGACATCCCAGTGGCCAAGGTGGTCACGTCGGCCAACGCCATCACCGCCTCGCAGGAGTCGGTGACCCTGGACCCGATCGTCGACCTGGCCCATCTCCGGTATGTGTCGGTGCTCCAGTACGGGCCGTCGTCGTGAACCCGTCCGTCGTCGTGAACCCGTCCGTCGTCATGCACCCCGCCGTCGTCGTGAGCTGGGGCCGGTGACGACGCGCGAGGCGGCCCGGGTCACCTTGGTGGTGGCGCTGTTCGTGACGGTCCAGAACACGGTGATGCTGGACGTCCACGTGGGAGGGGTCCATCCCGACATCATGATCCTCCTCCCCATCGTCGCCGGCCTCATCGGCGGCCCCGGCAGCGGGGCGTCCATGGGCTTCGGGGCCGGTCTGGTGGCCGACCTGTTCCTGCCGACGCCGTTCGGGCTCTCGGCTCTGGTGGGCTGCCTGATCGGGTTCGCCGTCGGGGTCACGACCTTGGCCCTGGACCGCACGGCCGGGTGGCTCCCACCGGTGGTGGCCTTCGGGGCCAGTGCGGTCTACGAGGTGATCTATGCCGTGCTCGGGTCGGTGCTCGGTCAGCCCCAGATGATCCATGTGGACCTGACCCGGGTGGTCCTGGTGGTGGCCGTGGTCAATGCCGTGCTGGCCCTGCCGGCCCTCCGCCTGGTGGGATGGGCCCTTCCTGCCGCGTCGATCGAGGGCGTGCCCACCTCGACGGTCTCCTCGGGGAGCCTCCGGTGAGCCTCGGGTCGGGTCGCGTACCCAATCCGGCCCGGGCTTGGGATACTGGCACCCCGTGAGTCGTTCCCTGCGCCACCCGTTCAAGGGCTCGCACCACTACCTCCGGGCCGGAGGAGACCGAAGTCCCCGGCGCAAACGGCCCAGACAGCCCCGGATGCGCCAGAGCCGCTTCTCGGTGGAGGCGATGCTCGAGGCCCCCGACACCAGCTCGGCCCGCCCCGGACTCCGGCTGCGGATCGCCGGGCTGGTGGTGGCCGCCCTGTTCGCCCTCCTCGGGCTGCGGCTGTGGGCGCTCACCGTGCTCCAGGCCCCGGCCGCGGCCCAGGCGGTGGCGGTCAACCAGATCCGCACCGTGCCCGTCGACCCGACCCGGGGCCTGATCCTCGATCGCAACGGGAACCCGCTGGTCAGCAACCAGGTGGTCGAGCAGATCACCCTGTCCCGGGCCGCCGCCCTGGATCATCCCCAGGTCATCGGGCATCTGGCCGCGCTCATCGGCCAGACCACCCAGCAGGTGCAGGCCACCATCGCCGACCAGCGCTACAGCCCGTACAAGCCGGTGCCGGTCCTGACCGGCGGGACCTCCCCGGCCGAGCAGAATCAGATCCTCTCGGACATCCTCTACATCAGCGAGCACCAGGACGACTTCCCCGGCGTGTCCTCGGTCCAGACCACCGAGCGCACCTATCCGCAGGGCGCCCTGCCCGGGCCCGCCCAGGGGGAGTACCCGGCGTCCCAGACCCTCGGGTACGTCTCGACCATCAACGCCGCCGAACTCAAGGCCGACGCGTCCAAGGGGTACCAGGCCGGCGATGCGTACGGCCAGTCCGGGCTGGAGTACCAGTACGAGACGCAGTTGCGGGGGACACCGGGGACCCAGGAGATCGAGGTCACCCCTTCGGGCCAGGTGGCCGGCACCGTCAAGACCACCCCGGCCACCGCCGGTGACAACCTGGTCACCAACCTCGACACCAACCTGCAGCAGGTGGCCGACAACGCCCTGGCCACCCAGATCCTCGCCCTGCGCAAGACCTACGACAAGCAGTGCAACAACAACACCGGCTGCTACCCGGCGGCCACCGGCGGGGCAGTCATCGTGATGAGTCCCCAGACCGGCGCGGTCTATGCCATGTCCTCCTACCCGTCCTACAACCTCTCCGAGTGGGTGGGGGGGATCACCACCGCCCAGTACGCCGCCCTCTCGGACCCGACCAACGGCGAGCCCCTCCTGAACCGGGCCATCCAGGGCCAGTACATCCCGGGCTCCACCTTCAAGCTCAACACCGCCACCGCCGCTCTCAACACCGGACTCATCTCGCCGAACTTCTCCTACTACGACAGCGGGACCTATAAGACCCCGGACTGCCAGTACAACAGCACCACCTGTGTCTTCCACGACAGCGCCGGGGACCCCCCGGGCACCTACAACGTCTCTTCGGCCCTCACCGTGTCCAGCGACGTGTTCTTCTACAACCTGGGCTACCTGTTCTT
>DATCBL010000251.1:0-3360 GCA_036511875.1 Acidimicrobiales bacterium | reverse complement strand
CTCCTGATGTCGCCGTTGGTGGCGGCCTTCGGATCACTGGTCGGCGCTCCGACCTGGTGCGTTCCCGCCGCGGTGGCTCCGCGCCCCGCCGCCGGCCCGCCGAGGGGGGCCCCGGCCGAGGTGGCCCCGACTCCCGTGGCCTGTCCCGGGAGCGGGCGGCCGTCGGGTGAGGCCACCGGCGCCCCTCCGCTTCGGCCCTGGTACCGGTCCCAGGGGGTGCTGGCCGTTCTGGCCTGGGTGGTCATGGCCCTGGGCGCCCTGGCCCTCCTCCGGGCCGGGACCACCTCGACCCTCGGCCAGGAGGCCGGACTCCTGGCCTTCCTGGTCTTCCTGCCCTCGGCCAGCAGCGCCGTCGTGCAGCTCTTCCATCCCCAGGACATCCTGAGCCTCGGGCTGGCCCTCGGCGGTCTGGCCCAGGCCCTCCGACGGCGGTGGGCCGTGGCCGGGCTCTTGTTCGGCCTGGCGTTGGTCACCAAGCAGTACGCCCTGCTGCTGGCCCTCCCGGCCCTGGCCGCGGCACCTACGGCGCGGGCTCGGCTGCGCATGGTCCTCACCGGCGTGGCGGTCGTCGCGGCGGCTCTGCTGCCCTTCCTCCTGGCCGCTCCTCGGGCCACCATCGACAATCTGAGCGGGGTGAGTGGCGGCGGCTCGGTGGTCGGGGCCACCGTGGTCTCGCTGGCCGGCGCCTCCGGTCATCTGGGCTCGGCCGTCGCCCGCGGCGCCCCGGTGGTCTTCGCCTCGTTGGTGTGCCTGTGGGCCTGGCGTCGGTTGGGCCCGGCGCTGGTCGAGCCCCGCCTCCTCCTCTCGTTGGCGCTGGTCTGTGTCGGGAGCCGCCTGATCTTCGAGTCGGTGGTGTTCCCCTACTACCTCCTGGCCACCAGTGTGGTGTTCTTCGCTTTGGACCTGGTGGCCCGACGGCTCCCGGTCCGGGCCCTCTGCTGGTGCGCGGCGGCGGCGTTCTTCGTCTCGTTCCATCCGAGCAATCGGTACGTCCTGGCCTTCGGGACCCTGGTCCTGAGCCTCGTGACCATGGTGGCCGGGTTCGCCGACCTCGGATCGGGCACCCGTCAGGTGGCCCCGGCGGCGTGAGCCGGCGCCGGTGGTGCCGGCGGACCGGTCAGTCGACCTCGAGCCCCCACAGCGGCTGGTCGACGGTGAAGCCCACCGGTGCGCCCCACCGGTTCCGGTAGGAGACCTCGTGGACCGGCCGACGCGGGGCCACCCCCCACCGCCCGGTCGGGTAGCCGAAGCAGACACAGCAGGCCATCACCCACTGCTCGTCGGTGGGCACGTCCAGGATCTCGAACACCTCGTCGGGGTGGAAGAAGCCCAGCACCACGGTGAGGGCGCTGCCGACGCCCTCGGCCCGCGCCGCCAGCTGGGCGCTCCACACCGCCGGGAAGATGGACCCGCCGGTGGGGTCGGCCTGCACGAAGCCGAACAGCAGCAGCGGCACCTCCTCGAAGTGATCGGCCGACCACTGGGCCGATCGCTGGAGCTTGACCGTCTCGATGCTCTCCGGCGCCCCGGGGTCGGCCGCCGCCGCGGCCAGGCGGTCGGCGTAGATGGTGGTCCAGAGCTGTCCGATGGCGTGGCGGTACAGCGGAGCGATCCGACCGACCACCTGGCGGTCGTCGACCAGCAGGAAGCGCCAGTTCTGGGTGTTCCCCCCTGACGGGGCCCGGATGGCGGCGTCCAGGATCCGGGCCTGGACGTCGACCGGCACCGGGTCGGGGCGCACCCTGCGCATGGCCCGCGTGGTGTAGAGCGCTTCGCTGATGTCCACGGATCCTCCCCGGGGCCGGGCCGGGCGAGGGACCGCCCGGGCAGGCTCACCGTAGTGCCCGGTCCGGTCCCGGGGGTGGTGGGCCGGGACCACGGATCGGCCGGGGACGGGTCTCTCCGGCCGGGTGCTATGACCGGGGACATGGTCGAACCACCGACGGGCGCCGAGGGCCGACGTCACCCGGGCCCGACGGCCGTCCCCCCACCGGGGCCGGTCCCTCTCCCGACCCGGATGGAGCTGGTCACCGGGGCCATTGCCGCCGGAGGCGGGTGCGTGGCCCGGGCCGCCGACGGTCGGGTGGTCTTCGTGCGCCACGCCCTCCCCGGCGAGCGGGTGGTGGCCGAGGTCACCTCGGAGACCTCGTCGTTCCTCCGGGCCGACGCCGTCGAGATCCTGGAGCGGTCTCGGGACCGGGTGGATCCCCCGTGCCCGAGGGCCGGACCGGGGCGCTGCGGGGGGTGCGATTGGCAGCACGTGGCCCTCCCGGCCCAGCGGGCCCTCAAGCGGTCGCTGGTGGCCGAGCAGCTCCGCCGGGTGGCCCGCATCGACCAGGAGGTGGAGATCGAGGAGGTGGATGGCAGCCCGGGCGGACTGGGCTGGCGCACCCGGGTCCGGTTCGCCGTCGACCGGACCGGGAGGGTCGGCTTCCACCGCCACCGGTCCCACGACCTCGAGCCGGTGGAGGACTGCCCGCTGGCCACCGAGGCCGTCAACGCGGTCGGGGTCGGTCAGGCCCGGTGGCGGGGGGCCCACCACGTGGAGGTCACAGCGTCGCCCGAGGGTGGCTCGCCGGTGGTGGCGGTGGAGACCGGTCGGCGTGCGTTGGCCGACACGCCCGGGGTGGGGGCCGGGCTGGTGGTCAACGGCCGGACCCGCCGGCGACCTGCTGACGTCGATTTCCGGGTGGGAGGCGAGCGGTTCCGGGTCAGCGCCGGCGTCTTCTGGCAGGTGCACCCGGGGGCGGCGGCCGTCCTCACGGCGTGCGTGGTGGAGGGCCTCGCCCCCCGACCGGGGGACCGGGTGGCCGACCTCTACGCCGGTGCCGGGCTGTTCACCGTGCCCCTGGCCCGGGCCGTCGGCTCCCGGGGTTCGGTCCTGGCCGTCGAGCGGAGCAGCCGGGCCTGTGCCGACGCCGTTGGCAACGCGGCCGACCTGCACCAGGTGGAGATCGTCCGGTCCGAGATCCACGCCGGGCTGGTGGCCGACGGTCTCGGCTCGCCGGATCTGGTGGTGCTGGACCCGGCCCGCCAGGGTGCCGGGCGCTCGGTCATGGCCGCCCTCGTGGCCCTCCGGCCCGCTCCCCGTCGGGTGGCCTACGTCTCGTGCGACCCGGCCTCGTTCGCCCGCGACCTGCGGGTGGCCCTCGACGCCGGTTGGACCATGGAATCCATCCGGGGCTTCGACCTGTTCCCCATGACCGAGCACGTGGAGCTGGTGGCCATGCTGGGCCCACCGCCGGAGCCGGGGCCCTCCTGACCTGGTCGTTCACCGACGCGCTGGTACTCTCCCGGTGTGCGTCGACGAGGAGTGGTGCTGGCGGCGGGGCTGGTGGTGGCGGCGCTGGTCTCGGCGGG
>DATCBL010000250.1:0-5354 GCA_036511875.1 Acidimicrobiales bacterium | reverse complement strand
GGTACCCGGGGTGACGCCGCCCGGGGTCGCCCCCACCACCACCACGCTCCCGGCCCTGAACGGCCACCCGACGGCGGCGGATCCGCTCCGGGTCCTGATGATCGGCGACTCGATCGGCCTCGACCTCGGGCAGCCACTGGTCAACGACCTGGCCGCCACCGGCGTGGTGACCACGACGCTCGACGGGAGGGTCGACACCGGGCTGTCCCGGCCCGACTACTTCAGCTGGCCGGCCGAGCTCAGTGTGGACATGGCCAACGTCCAACCCCAGCTGGTGGTGGTGATGATGGGCGCCAACGACCCCCAGTCCCTGGTCGGCCTCGGCGCCACCATCCCCTACGGCGCCCCGGGGTGGAACGCCGCCTACGGCCAGCGGGTCCGGGCGCTCATCGACGAGGCCAACGCCGCCGGGGCCCACGTCCTGTGGGTGGGGATGCCGCCGATGGCCGCGGCCCCGCTCAACGCCCAGATGCAGGTCCTCAACGGGATCGTGCAGGCCCAGGTGGCGGCGCGCCGGAACCGAGCCACCTACGTGGCTTCCTCGACCGTGCTGGCCGACGGTCAGGGGAACTTCACCGCCTACCTGCCCAACAGCTCGGGCGCCGAGGTCAACATCCGGACCCCGGACGGCATCCACCTGGCGCCCGGCGGGGGCGAGCGCCTGTCCCAGGCGGTGATCGACTCGATGCGCTCGAAGCTGCACATCGCCCTCCCCTGAGTCCGCCGCCGCCCCGGGGCCGGGCCCGGGGCGGGAAGGGGTCAGACCAGCGGCCAGGGATAGGGCGGCCGGTCACCGAGCGGCTCGGGGAGGGTCCGGACGTGGACCAGGCGGTCGATCCGGTCGATCACGGCCTGGCCCTCCTCGTCGTGGAGCAGGGGGGCCAGGGCGTCCGGGAGGTCGGCCGCGGTCCGTTCCAGGTCGGCCAGGAGGTGGCGAGGGACCGGCTCGTCGGCGAAGTCCCAGATCACCGTGCGCAGCTTGGACTGCCGGTGGAAGCAGAGCCCGTGGTCGATCCCCCACAGCCGACCGTCGGGGCCGAGCAGGACGTGGCCGCTCTTGCGGTCGGCGTTGTTGGCCACGATGTCGAAGACGCACATGGCCCGGAGGGCCTCCTCGTGCCCGCCCTGGTCGAACAGGGTGAAGTAGTGCTGCTCGTAGTCGGCGGCCACGAAGAGTTGGAGGGAGCCGGGCCCGAGCGGGCCGTCCTCACGTTCCACCGTGGGGGGGACGATGCCCCAGCCCAAGGCCTCGGAGAGCACAAAGGCCGCCACCTCGCGACGGTAGAGGCCGTCGGGGAAGTCCCAGAGGGACTGCTCGCCGCGGGCCGGCTTGTACACGGCATGGAGGGGGACCACCGCGCCGTCGTCGTCGGTCCCCTCGTCCTCCAGCTCCACCAGGAAGGTCAGATTGGAGCTCCACGGCAGCCGACCGACGATGGAGAGCCCGCTGTGACGGAGGCGCTCGGTGGCCGACTCGAGCCCGGGTCCGGCGGCGGGGCTCCAGCCGTTCACACTGCCGGCGGGCGGTGGCCGTTGGTCCGGGGGCACTCGTGTCCCGACGGGTCGAGCGGCGATCCGCAGAGGGGGCAGGGGGGCCGTCCCGACTCGACGAGCCGGGTGGCCTGGATGGCGAAGGCGGCCGCCTGCTCACGGGTGATGGACAGCCGGGCGATGGCCCCGGTCTCCTCCTCGGGGACCAGCTCCTCGATGACCAGCACCACCCGTCCCTCGTTCTCGTCGTAGGACACGCCGACGGTGCCCACCACCCAGGCCGGCTCGGCCGGCTGCTCGAGCTCGAGCTCCTCGGGAAGGTGACCCGGGCGTGACTGGTCCCTCACGATGCGGGCCAGGTAGTCGGCCACCACCGCCACCTGCTGCTTCTCGATCTTGAGGGTCAGGAGCGTCGGGCCCTGGCGGCACTGGAGGAGGAAGAGCCGTTCGCCCACCGGGCCCACGGTGCCCACGGTGATCCGGTCCGGGGCCGGGAGGTCGTACCCCTCGCTCACGACGCATCCTCGGTCACGCCACCGGCCTCGTTCACGCCACCGGCCTCGTTCACGCCACCGGCCTCGGTCACGCCACTGGCCTCGGTCACGCCACCGGCCTCGGTCACGCCACCGGCCTCGTTCACGCCACTGGCCTCGGTCACGCCACTGGCCTCGGTCACGAGATGGCCAGGTCGCCGAGCGAGGCCGTGGAGTTGACGGACAGGACATGGGTCCCGGCCTCGGAGTAGGCCAGGGCCGACACCGAGCACGGGGAGATGTTCAGGCGCTGGAAGAGATCGAGGTGGGTACCGGCCGCGGCCGACACCGCCACCTTGATCGGGTCGGCGTGGGACACCGCCACGATGGTCTCGCCGGGGTGGAGCTGCACCAGCCGGCTGATGGCCGAGGTCACCCGGGCCTGCATCTCGAGGAAGGACTCGCCGCCCGGGAACCGGAACCCGCTCGGCCACCGCTGGACCTGGGTCCACTCGGGCTTCTTGGCCAGGGCCTTCAGCTGGGACCCGGTCCAGCGTCCGAAGTCACACTCGAGGAGACCCCGTTCGTTCCGGACCCGCAGCCCGAGTTGCCGGGCGATGGGTTTGGCGGTCTCGGCGGTGCGCTCCAGCGGGGAGGCGTAGACCGCGGTGGGCCCGGGCCGGTCCGGGCCCACCAGCGCGGCGATGCGCTCGGCCACCCCTTCGGCCTGGGCGCGGCCTTCAGGGGACAGGTGGAGGCCGGCCGCCCGGCCCGGGAGCACCTTGCCGGTGGTGGGGGTCTGCCCGTGGCGGACGAGGAGGACCACGGTGGGTCGTTGGTGAGGAGTCCGTCGGCTGGCCACGCCCGTTCACCGTACTCTCTCCCCACGACGCCCCGACCGCCCGGCCCGCCCCGCGACGCCGGCCCGCCGTCGACCCTCGGGTCGCCTCGTTCCTCCTCGCTGGCGGCCCCTCCCGCCCCCGGGGAGCGGTCGGAGGAGCGGATCAGTCGCCGGCGCCGAGCCCCGCTCCGACCAGGGCTCGGTCGTCCGGCTCGACCTCGGCTCCGGCCGGGCCGGGACCGGGGTGCGGGGGCCCCGCGGGGCCCTTGGGCCCCGAGTCGGGGAGCACCGGGTCGTGGCTGTGGTCCTCGTGGGAGAGCCTCGACGGCCACCAGTTCCAGCGCCCCAGCAGGACCACCACCGACGGGACCAGGAGGGTGCGGACGAAGAAGGTGTCGAGCAGGATCCCCGCGGCCAGGCCCAGCCCGATCTCCTGGACCTGGGTGGAGCCGGTGGCCGTGAGCACCCCGAACGTCCCGGCCAGGATGAGCCCGGCCGACGTCACCGTGGTGCCGGTGGCCTCCACGGCCCGCCGGACCGCCACACGGATGGGCGCATGGTGGGCCTCCTCGCGGATGCGGGTCATGACCAGGATGTTGTAGTCCTGGCCCAGCGCCATGATGAAGATGAACATGAAGAACGGCAGGACGAAGTTGATGCCGTCCTGTCCTCCGATCAGCTCGAAGACCAGCACGGCGAGGCCGAGCGAGGCCAGGTAGGAGAGGCCGACGCTGACCACCAGGTAGATGGGGGCCACCAGGCTGCGCAGCACGATGGCCAGCAGCAGGGCCAGGACGATCATCACGATGGGGATGATCCTCATCAGGTCGTGCCCCGAGATGGTGCCGACATCCGATGCCACCGGCGCGTTGCCGGCGACCCCGGAGGAGGTGGCTCCCACATCGCGGGCCACGGCGGTCACCGCGGCCCGCACGGCCGGGATGGCGTCGGCGGCGGCGGTGCTGGTGGAGGGACCGCTGCGCAGTGACGTCAGATACCGGATGGTCCGCCCGTCGGCACTCACGAACTGGGCCGAGGCCTTGTAGGCGCTGTAGACGGCTGGGGACACCGTGACCCGGGCCGGGGGCGTCACCGGCAGTTGGGCCGCGGGCCCGAGCGCCTCCAGCTGGAGATGGGCCTGGGCCAGGTCGGCCGGGGTGACCGCTGTTCCGTCGGGGTCGAGGGCGCTGGTCACCGCGGCGAACTGGCCGGAGTGGGTCAGCCCGCTCCCCGCGGTGGCCAGCAGCTGGGGATCGTTCCACACCGACGTTGGGAGGCGGAACAGCACGCTGGTTGGATCGGAGTCGGAGGAGGGGAACGCCGAGTCCAGGACGGCGAGGCCCCGTCCCGAGTCCGAGCTGGCCGGAGCGGGGGGATCGCTGAATCCCGACGGGGCGTAGGCCAGCATGGACAAGGCCAGACCACCGAAGATCACCAGGCCGACGACCAGGGTCAGGACCGGCCGCCCCACGACCTTGGCGGCGATGCGCCCCCAGGTCCCGCCGCTGCGCTGGCCCTCCCGGGGGATCCGGGGCCAGAACACGCTGCGCCCGAGCACGGCGAGCAGGGCCGGGAGCAGGGTCAAGTTGGCCAGCAGGGCCACGGCGATGCCGATGGCCAACGCCGGGCCGAGGCCCTGGTACAGACCGAAGGTGGCCACCACCACCGTGGCCAGGGCCCCGATGACGGTCAGGCCGGAGAAGGTGATCGACTCGCCCACCTTGCACAGGGAGAACGAGACCGCCTCGTGCACCGACTGGCCGCGGCGCAGCTCCTCTCGGACCCGGAAGATGAGGAACAGGCCGTAGTCGGTGCCCGCCCCCAACAGGACCACGGTGAGCAGGATGGGGGTCAGGTCGGACACCTGGACGCCGAGATGGGCGGAGACGGCGATGACCGGTCCGGACGCCAGCATGGCCACCACCGAGGGGAGGAGGGCGACGAACGGGGCGAGCAGGGCGCGGAAGGTGAGGAGGAGGAGGGCCAGGATGAACAGGACCGACAGGATCTCGGTGAGGGTCTGGGCGTGTCCGTTCTGCGACTGTTGGTCCACGGACGAGGCCACCCCTCCGGTCAGGTGCATGGCCAGTCCGGCCGGGGCGCCGGAGGTGGAGAAGGTGGAGCGGAGCCCGGCCACGGTGTCGGTGGCCGCCTTGCCGGTGGCCGAGGAGTGAAGGTCGAGCTGGACCAAGGCCCGGTGGGCCTGGCCCCCGGCCGACACCCCCTGGTCCACCACATCGGTCACCCGGGGGATCGATCGCATGGCCTGCTCGGCGCGTCCGATGGCGGCGTTGTCGGCCGGGGTCAGCGTCCCGTGCTCGGCCGAGGCCACGAACGTCAGCGTCGAGGAGGTCCGGGGGTTGAACGGGCTGGCCAACTGGTCGGCCCGCACGCTCGGCGCGCTGGACGGGAGGAACTGCGAGTTGGACGACTTCTCCACGCTGGAGAGGGAGGGCAGACAGGTGACGAGGACCACCGTCGCCACGATCCAGCCGGCGATGATCAGCCAGCGGAAGCGTACGGTGAACCGTCCCAGGGCGGCGAACAAG
>DATCBL010000249.1:0-2923 GCA_036511875.1 Acidimicrobiales bacterium | reverse complement strand
TATCTCAACGACGACGATGTGCGGTACTTGTCCGCCCTGGAGACCCCGGTCGAGGGGGACGACGAGATCTCCATCCTCCCCGCCGTCGCCGGGGGAGCCCTGTCCCTTGGGGAGCCACGGCCGCGATGACCCTTCACGGCTCCGTCCTGGAGCTGATCGGGAACACCCCGTTGGTGGACATCACCCAGCTGAGCCCCAATCCCGACGTCCGCATCATGATCAAGCTGGAGGGACAGAATCCCGGCGGCTCGGTCAAGGACCGGATCGCCCTCTCCATGATCGAGGAAGCGGAGAAGGACGGCCTCCTGAAGCCGGGCCAGACGCTGATCGAGCCGTCGTCGGGCAACACCGGTATCGGCATGGCCCTGATCTGCCGGTTGAAGGGTTACCACCTGAAGGTGGTGTTGGCCACCAACGTCTCCGTCGAGCGGCGCCAACTGCTCGAGGTGTGGGGGGCGGAGATCATCGAGTCCCCGGGCTCGGAGGGATCCAACGGGGCGGTGCGGAGGGCGCAGGCCCTGGCCGACCAACACCCCGAGTGGGCGTTCCTCTACCAGTACGCCAACCCGGCCAACCCTAAGGCCCATTACGAGGGGACCGGCCCGGAGATCTGGCAGGACTGCCCCGAGGTGACCCACTTCGTGGCCGGACTGGGAACCTCCGGGACCCTCCTCGGCGTCGGCCGCTACCTGAAGGAACAGAACCCCGACATCAAGGTGCTGGCCATCGAGCCGCCGGCCGGCGAGATCGTCGACGGGCTGAGGAACCTCGACGACGGGTACATCCCGCCCATTTTCATCGACAACGGGGGAGCCGAGCTGTTGGACGGGAAGCGTATCGTGCGTCCGCGGGAGTCGATCGAGTGGACCCGGCGCCTGACCGAGGTGGGCATCTTCGCCGGGATCTCCTCGGGGGCGGCCCTGGCCGGTGCGGCCAAGACCGCGGCTCGGTTGGGCGGGGGGACCATCGTGGTGGTGGCGGCCGACGGCGGATGGAAGTACTTGTCCACCGGGGCATGGACCGAGGACCTCGACGTGGTCGAGGAGCGGGCCAAGGCCATCACGTACTTCTGACCACCGTCCGGGACAAGGTGATGCCTACGCTGGCCTGGTGACCGAGGCCCCCGATCAGTCGACGCCGCCACTCTCCGCCGGGCCGGCCTGGCCCCGGGGCTGGTCCTCCGGGTGCTCGGCTGCGACGGGAGTTGGACCGGCCCCGGCGGAGCCGGGAGCGGCTACCTGGTGACGTCGGGCGGGACCCACCTGGTGGTCGACCTGGGCCCGGGGACGTTCGCCACCCTCCAGCTCCATCTCGATCCGGCCCTGGTCGCCGCGGTGGTCCTCACCCACCGCCACCCCGACCACTGGACGGACCTCCACTCCCTCGTGACCCATGCCCGGTTCGCCCTCCACCGGGAGTCGATCCCGGTCTACGCTCCGGCCGAGGTCCCGGACCGGACCGGCCTGGCCGGCTCCCCGGTCCTCGACTGGCATCGGGTCGGCCACGGCGGATCAGCCCGGGTCGGGGCCCTCGACCTGTCCTTCCACCGGACCGACCATGGTGTCGAGACGCTGGCGGTCCGCATCGACGGCGGCGGTCGGCGCCTGGGCTACTCTGCCGACAGTGGTCCCGGGTGGTCGTTGGCTGAGCTTGGGACCGGTCTCGACCTCGTGCTGTGTGAGGCCTCTTATACCGTCGAGCACGAAGGGACGGCAGACCACATGAGTGGACGTCAAGCCGGTGAGCAGGCCCTCGGGGCCGGGGCCCGCCGTCTGGTGGTGACCCACCGTTGGCCGAGCATCGCCGCCGCCGCGGTGGCCGCCGAGGCCGAGGCCGCGTTCGGCGGGTTTGTGGAACAAGCGGCAAAGGGAAGGGAATTCGTACTGTGACTGAGGGATCCACCGCCCGACTGACGACCGTGCGCGGCGACGGCCGGGCCACCGACGCATTGCGACCGGCATCGTTCGAACGGGATTTCACCGTCTTCGCACCGGGATCGGTCCTGGTCTCGATGGGACGGACCCGGGTGTTGTGCACGGCCTCCATCGAGGAGCGGGTTCCCCCCTGGATGCGGGGCAGCGGCAAGGGGTGGGTCACCGCCGAGTACTCGCTCCTCCCCGGATCGACCGGGGAGCGGGTCAGCCGCGAGGCGGCCAAAGGAAAGCAGTCCGGTCGCACCCAGGAGATCCAGCGCCTCATCGGGCGATCCTTGCGGTCGGTGTGCGACATGGTGGCCCTCGGCGAGATGCAGATCACGGTGGACTGTGATGTCCTGCAGGCCGACGGCGGGACGCGGACGGCATCGATCTGCGGCGCCTACGTGGCCCTCCACGACGCGCTGACCCGTCAGATCCAGAAGGGCACCCTCCGGACCAATCCGCTGACCGAGGCGGTGGCCGCGGTGTCGGTCGGAGTGGTGGACGGGGTCTGCATGCTGGACCTCCCCTACGAGGAGGACAGTCGAGCCGAAGTCGACATGAACGTGGTGATGACCTCATCCGGCCGATTCATCGAGGTCCAGGGTACGGCGGAGGGCATGCCGTTCACCAAGGGGGAGCTCGACGAGATGCTGAGCCTGGCCGAGCACGGGATCGCCCAGCTCCTCGACCTGCAGGCCGAGACCCTCACCGAGCCGCCCACTCCCCGCTGATGTCGGTCGGCCTCGACCTGGTGGTGGCCAGCGCCAATCCCGACAAGGCGGCCGAGATCTCGGACATCCTCGGCCCGGTGCCGGGCCTGCGGCTCCACCCTCGGCCCCCCTCGGTCCCCGACGTCGCGGAGACCGGCGTCACCCTGGTCGACAACGCCCGACTCAAGGCCGCCGCCCTGGTGGCGGCCACGGGCATGGCCGCGGTGGCCGACGACACCGGGCTCGAGGTGGACGCCCTCGGAGGCGCACCCGGGGTCTACTCGGCCCGGTTCT
>DATCBL010000248.1:0-2064 GCA_036511875.1 Acidimicrobiales bacterium | reverse complement strand
CACGGGGACCCCGGGGCCCCCCACCCCAACCTCGGGACCGTCGAGGAGGGACCGTTCTACGCCCTGCCCATCCACCTCGGCTCGGTGGGGACCAAGGGGGGGCCGAGGGTGGACGCGGACGGGCGGGTGCTCCACGTCGGCGATCGCCCCATCCCCGGCCTCTACGGGGCGGGCAACGTGATCGCCAGTCCGGCCGGGCCGGCCTACTACGGCGGCGGGACCTCGATCGCCATGGCCCTGGTCTGGGGCCACGAGTCCGGGGCCCACGCCGCCGGCCACGCCACCGGCCCCGGGCGGGGGGAGTCGTGAGCGGTCCGGGGGACCTCGCCGGGGACGGGTACGGCCCACGGCCCGAGGTGCGGCGACGCATGTTCCAGCTCATGGTGTCCATCCGGGCCTGTGACGACCGGGTCCGCCGCGGGCTGAGCGGCGGCGAGTTCGCCTGCACCTACTGGCCGGCCACCGGCCAGGAGGCCGTGGCCGCGGCCCTGGGCGCGGCCCTGCGGATCGACGACCAGCTGGTGACCACCTACCGGGGCCTCCACGACCAGCTGGCCAAAGGGGTGCCCCTCGGGCCCCTGGTAGCCGAGATCCTGGCCCGGGCCACCGGCGTCAACGGGGGCAAGGGGGGCGCCATGCACATCGCCCATCCCCCCTCGGGCCTGATGGTGTCCACCGGGATCGTGGGATCGGGACTCCCCATCGCCGTCGGCCTGGGCCTGGCCGCCCAGCTGTCGGGGACCGACCGGGTGGCGGTGACCAGCTTCGGCGACGGGGCCACCGGCACCGGCTCCTTCCACGAGGCGGTCAACCTGGCCGCCCTGTGGCACCTGCCGGTGGTCTTCGTGTGCCAGAACAACCGCTACGCCGAGATGACCCCGACCGCCCACGCCCAGCCGGTGGCCCACGTGGCCGACCGGGCCCGCGGCTATGCCATCCCCGGGGTGACGGTGGACGGCAACGACCCCGACGCCGTCCACGGCGCCCTCGAGACCGCCGTCGGTCGGGCCCGGTCGGGCGGCGGCCCCACCCTGGTCGAGTGCACCACCTTCCGGCTCTTCGGCCACTACTTCGGTGACCCCATGCGCTACCTGGCCCCGGGGGAGCTCGAGGCGGCCCGGGACGCCGAGCCCGTCGGCCGGTACCGGCGCCGACTGATCGACGAGGGGGTGCTGGACGAAGCCGGGGCCGGCGCGGCCGAGCAGTGGGCGGCCGACGAGGTGGACGCGGCCTTCGTGGCCGCCCTGGCCTCCGACCCTCCTGCGGCCGCCTCGGCCACCACCGACGTCTATGCCGACCCGAGCGGGGCACCGACATGAGCCCCCCGGACCCCGGGAGCGCCACCGAGATGGCCACGACCACCCGTTCCCTCCGCGAGGCCCTCAACCTGGCCCTGGCCGAGGCCCTGGCCCTTGACCCGACCGTCCTGCTCATCGGCGAGGACCTGGCCGACCCGGGCGGCGGCATCTCCCAGGTGACCAAGGGGCTGTCCACCGAGTTCGGGACCCACCGGGTCCGGGACACCCCGATCTCCGAGGTGGCCATCGTCGGTGCCGCGGTGGGGGCGGCCCTGGCCGGGCTCCGGCCCGTGGCCGAGGTCATGATCATGGACTTCATCAGCATCGCCCTCGACCAGCTGGTCAACCACGCGGCCAAGGCCCGGTTCATGTCTGGCGGCACCCAGAGCGTGCCGCTGACGCTGCGGACCGCGGTGTTCGGCGGCATCGGCTCGGGGGCCACCCACTCCCAGACCCTGGAGGCGTGGCTGGCCCACGTCCCCGGGCTGAAGGTGGTGGTGCCCTCGACCCCGGCCGACGCCAAGGGCCTGCTCACCACCTGCATCTTCGACGACGACCCCTGCGTGGTGGTGGAGAACGTGGCCCTCTACGGGTCGACCGGTCCGGTCCCCGACGGCGACCACCGGGTCCCCCTCGGGAAGGCGGACATCAAGCGGGGGGGAGACGACGTCACCGTGGTGACCTACGGGCGGACGGTGAGGGATGCCCTGGCCGCCGCCGAGCTTTTGGCCGGCGAGGACATCGACGTGGAGGTGGTGGACCTGCG
>DATCBL010000247.1:0-8322 GCA_036511875.1 Acidimicrobiales bacterium | reverse complement strand
ACCCCGGTCGGTCCCCGCGACCGGGGTCCGACGCCGACCGGCCGGACGGTGCTCGAGATCCTTAACGGCCGCTTCCCCGGGTATGTCGACACCACCCTCAACATCGTCGACGTGGAGGACGTGGCCCACGGTCAGATCCTGGCCGCCGAGCACGGACGGAACGGACGGAGCTACATCCTCGGAGGGGAGAACCTCACCCTGCGCCAGGTGCTGGCGGCCCTGGCCGCGGCCACCGGGATCACCGCTCCCACCCGGGAGTTCCCCGGAAGCTTCGCCCTGGTGGCCGCCCACCTGTCCGGACTGATCGAGGGGCGCGTGCTCGGTCGCGAGCCGACCATCCCCCTTGAAGCGGCCAAGATGTCCACCACCCACATGTCCTTCGACGACCGACGGGCCCGGTCCGAGTTGGGCTACACGTCGCGACCGGCGTCGGTGGCCCTGGCCCGGGCGGCCCACTGGTTCGTCGAGGCCGGGTACGTCCGGCCCGAGCGGGCGGCCACCTTCGTCTGGGCGGAGTAAGCGGCCGGGGCCGGGCGACCTCCCCGCCCACCGGGGCCGGGTCGGTGGGCCTGGCTAGGGTGGCGCCATGCGCCTGGTGATCGGTTCCGACCATGCCGGATTCGTACTCAAGTCGGCAGTGGCCCGGCATCTCGAGGAGGCCGGACACCAGGTGGAGGACGTCGGGACCTTCTCCGAGGAGCCGGTGGACTACCCGCCGATCTGCGCCGAGGTGGCCCGGCGGGTGGTCCGGGGGGCCGGCCAGGCCGGCGTGGTCATCGGGGGCAGCGGCCAGGGGGAGGCCATCGCCGCCAACAAGGTCCGCGGGGCCCGGGCCGCCCTGTGCCACGACGAGTACACCGCCCGGCTGGCCCGTCAGCACAACGACGCCAACGTCCTGTCCGTCGGGGCCCGGATCGTGGCCACCGAGCTGGCCCTCGACATCCTCGACGTCTTCGTGAGCACCGGGTTCGAGGGCGGCCGGCACGTGGCCCGCATCCACGAGCTGGTCGACATCGAGGTGGAGGAGGCCGCCGCCGGCGACGGGTCCACCGACGGATCCGGCGGTGCCGCCCCGGCCCGACGGTGACCGACGGACCCGGGAGGACCGGGCCGCCACCGCCGGACGCCACACCGGTCCGGTACCGGGCCGACGCCGTGGTGCCCTGTGACCAACTCGGCCTGGTGCTCCGGCCCGGGGTGGTCGAGGTCTCCGGCGACACCGTCACCCACGTGGGCCGGTCGGGGTCCCCCTCGGACGGCCCGCCGGTGCGGGAGGTCCGGGTCCGGGGCGCCCTCCTGCCCGGGCTGGTCAATGTGCACTGCCACTCGCCCATGACCCTCTTCCGGGGCTCGGGGGAGAACCTCCCCCTCCACCGCTGGCTCACCGAGGTCCTCTGGCCCCAGGAGGCCCATCTGAACGAGGAGGACGTGTACTGGGGGATGAGCCTGGCCGCGGCCGAGCTCCTGGGCTTCGGGGTCACCACGAGCTGCGAGGCCTACTTCTTCGAGGACGCGTTGGCCGACGCCGTGGTGGACGCCGGCTCGCGGGCCGTGGTGACCCCGGGGGTGCTGCAGCTGCCCGGCCTGGTGTCGGACGCCGGGTGGTGGTCCCGTCGGATCTCCGAGATCGTCGACTTCCACGCCCGCCGGCACGGCGACCGGGATCGGATCGAGGTGGGATTCGCGCCGCATGCCGCCTACACCGTGCCGCTGCCGGTGCTGGTCGACATTGGGGTGGCGGCGCAGGATCTCGACGCCCTGTTCCACATCCACCTGGCCGAGACCGAGGAGGAGTGCCGTCGCTTCGCCGACGAGCACGGGGACTCGACACCGGCCGTGCTGGCGCAGGCCGGGGTGCTGGACGGGCGGGTGCTGGCCGCCCACAGCATCTGGCTCTCGGCCCACGACATCGATCTCTACCGAGCCCTGGACGTGGCCGTCGCCCACTGCCCACAGAGCAACGCCAAGTTGGCCTCCGGGGTGGCCCCGCTGGTCGAGCTGCTGGCCCGGGGGATCCGGGTGGGCCTGGGGACCGACGGACCGGCATCGAACAACGACCTCGACCTGTGGGAGGAGATACGCCTGGCCGCCATGTTGGCCCGGGTGAGGGAGCGGGACGCCGCCGCCCTGCCCGCCGCCACCGCCCTGGACCTGGCCACCCGAGGAGCCGGCCGGGCCCTCGGACGTCCCGACCTCGGGGTGCTGGCACCCGGGTCGCGGGCCGACATGATGGCGGTGCGCCTCGACGACCCGGCCTTCGTGCCCCTGCTGGAGGATGCCCAGATGATCGAGCATCTGGTGTGGTCGGCCTCGAGCCGGCTGGTCACCGACGTGTGGGTGGCCGGCGTGCCGGTGGTCGAGTCGGGGAGGTGCCTCACCGTGGACGTCGAGGAGGCCCGACGGCAGGTGGAGGCCCGGGCCAAAAGGCTGCACGCCGCGGTGCGCTGAGCTGAGCACCGTGCCGTGAGCGGCCGGGGGTCCCCGGGGAGCGGTCGGGGCCACGTGGTAGGAAGTCCCGGTGGACGGGAGCCGGGGGGAGGACGACGCCGATGTCCGCCGCCGGACCCGCCTGGCCTACGACCGGCTGGCCCCCGTGTGGTCGGACTCCACCGACGAGGGTCCCTTCAACGGGTGGCTCGAGCGACCGGCCCTCCGCGCCTTGGTGCCGATGCCGCTGGCCGGGGCCAGGGTGCTCGATGCCGGTTGTGGCTCCGGGGCCCAGTGCGAGTGGCTGGCCGACGAGGGGGCCGACGTGGTGGGCGTCGATCTCAGCCCGGTCATGGTGGCCGAGGCTCGACGGCGGTGCGGCGGCCGGGCCCGCGTCGAGGTTGCCGATCTGGCCGAGCCCCTGGCCATCGAGCCGGGGACGATCGACGGGATCACGTGCTCCCTGGTCCTCCACTACCTGCGCCATTGGGAGGTGGCCCTGCACTCGTTTGCCACCGTGCTCCGGCCCGGAGGCTGGGCGGTGCTCTCGCTCGACCATCCCTTCGGATCCCCCCTGCCCGGCCAGCGGGGCGGCTACTTCGACACCGAGCTGGTCGCCGACACCTGGACCAAGGACGGCATCACCGTCACCCAGCACTTCTGGAGGCGGCCCCTGTCGTCGGTGGTCGACGCCTTCGCCGATGCCGGCTTCGCCGTCGAGCGGCTGGTCGAGGTCCAACCTTCGGCCGAGGCCGTGCGGCGTTTCCCCGACGACCTGGCCCCCGTGGTAGGCGTCCCCTGGTTCATCGTCTACCGGCTCCGGCTGACCGGCTGACCGGCTGACCGCTCGGGCGGCGGTCAGGCGGCCCGGGCCTGCTGCTGGTCGGCGTAGCGGGCCACCGCGGTGGCGAAGTGCTGCAGCAGGGCCCTCACCACCAGCACTATCAGATGTCCGGTGCCGGGGAGCTTCTCGTCGAACGTCGCCGACCAGGTGATCAGGGTGCCGGTCCCCTCAGGGGCGCAACGCACGTCGGCCCGGTAGTGCCGAGCTGGGAACCCCTTCAGGATCGAGTAGCCCAGATGATGGGGGGGTTCCCACGCCACCACCTCCTCGGTCGAGCCCACCCCGTGGCTGGTGAACCGCCGGACCGCGCCGACCCCGTCCGGGACCGGCGTGCCGTCCCGGGACAGCTCGGTGCGATCGAGGAACGACCACTCTTTCCACCGGCGGGCCTCGCCGATGAGGGGCCAGACCGCTTCCACCGGAGCCGTCGCGGTGGAGGAGACCTCGACGGACCACCGGCCGCGGGGCGGGTCCGGGCGGGGCGGGGTGGGGTCGCTCACCCCTCGACGTGGGCTTTCAGGGCCTCGAGCGCCTGCTGGTAGAGGGTGACCATCAGATCGGCCATCTCGTCGGGCGCGGCGTCCACGTCCCAGGTGACGCGGGACGAGTCCCCCGAGGGGGACACGGTGATGACCGCCTCGTGGCTCTCCACCGGCGCCCCGGAGGCAATGGTGTAGGTCAGCGAGTGGCCCGCGTCGTCCTTGGCCACCAACCGCTCGGTGATGGTCATCCCCATCGTCTCGAGGATGCGGTCCTCGCCCTCCACCCGGCACGAATCGATGCCCGGCATCCAGCCGGCGATGCCGCCGAAGTCGCCCGCCACCGCCCATACCCGCTCCGCCGGAGCGTCGATGTCGATGGCTGCCTGACCTGATCCCATGGTTCTCCCCGTTGCTCGGTGGGCCGTTGCCGGCCGACGGCGGTGCACCGGTGTGCACGATGTCGACCTGATGGTAGGCGCGGTTGGTGGCCGGTCGCACAGCTAGCGTCGGAGCCGTGACCTCCACCTCTGCCCCGACAGGGTTCGAGACGGATGGCCGGTTCGTCGAGGTGGCGCGGTGACCGGCGTCCCCGTCGAGCCCGGTCCCAGCATGGCCGAGCTCCTCCTGGCCCGAGCCCAGGACGACCACCCCGGGCTCCGCTTCGGGGACTCGGTGTGGACGTGGCGCCAGGTGGTGGCGGCCAGCGCCGACCGGGCCTCGCTGATCGGGGCGTTGTTGGACCGATCTGACGGCGACGGCGACGAAGGTCGCCCCCCACCCGGGCCCCGGCACATCGGGGTGCTCCTCGGCAACGTGCCCGAGTACATCTTCTGGTTGGGGGCCGCGGCGATGAGCGGTGCGGTGGTGGTGGGGATCAATCCCACCCGTCGCGGCGATGCCCTGGCCGGTGACGTCCGGCGCACCGACTGCCGGATGCTGGTCACCGACGCGGAAGGGGCCGCCCTCCTCGATGGGCTCGACGTCGGCGGGGCGTCGGAACGCATCCTCCGCATCGACCTCCCCGAGTACGGCGCCCAGGTGGCCGCCCACCACGGCACCGATCCCGTCGTAGTGGTGGCGTCCGCGGCCCCAAGGCCCGAGGATCTCTACCTGCTGCTGTTCACCTCGGGGACCACCGGGGCTCCCAAGGCGGTGCGCTGTACCCAGGGTCGGCTGGCCTCCATCGCCGTACGCTCGGCGCAGGCCTACGGGTTCGAGCGGAGCGACGTCGCCTACTGCACCATGCCGCTGTTCCACGGCAACGCCCTGATGGTGCTCTGGGGGCCGGCCCTGGTGGTCGGGGCCACCGTGGCCCTGGCCCCGCGGTTCAGCGCCTCGGGCTTCGGGGCCGACATCCGCCGGTACGGCGCCACCACGTTCACCTATGTGGGGAAGGCCCTGGCCTACATCCTGGCCACGCCGCCGCGGCCCGACGATGCCACCACCACCCTGCGCCGGGGCTTCGGGACCGAGGCCTCGGTGGCCGACCACGCCGCCTTCGAGCGCCGGTTCGGCTGCGTGCTCACCGAGGGATACGGCTCCAGTGAGGGCGGAGTGGCCATCAGCCGCGGACCCGACACCCCGGTGGGGTCGCTCGGACGTCCGTTCGAGGATGTCGCGGTGATCCACCCGGACACCCTGCTCGAGTGCCCTCCGGCCGAGTTCGACGCGGCCGGGCGGCTGACCAACGGGGGCGCCGCCATCGGCGAGATCGTGAACCGCTCCGGCCCCGGCGGCTTCGAGGGCTACTACGCCGACGAGGAGGCCACCGGGGCCCGGATCCGCCACGGCTGGTACTGGACCGGTGACCTGGCCTACCGGGACGGCGACGGGTTCTTCTACTTCGCCGGCCGCCGGGGGGACTGGATGCGGGTGGACTCGGAGAACCTGACCGCCGGGCCCATCGAGCGGGTCCTGGTGCGCTACGACCGGGCCGCCGCGGTGGCGGTCTACTCGGTGCCCGACCCCCGGTCGGGGGACCAGGTCATGGCGGCCATCGAGCTGCTCCCGGGCCTGGGATTCGACCCCGGCGAGTTCGCGGCGTTCCTCTCCGGCCAACCCGATCTCGGGACCAAGTGGGCACCGTCGTTCCTCCGGGTCACCCGGGCCCTGCCCCAGACGGCCAGTGGCAAGGTGACCAAGGACCCACTTCGGGCCGACGGGTGGTGGGGTGGCGAGGACCCGGTCTTCCGACGGTGGGGGACCATGGAGTACAAGCCGATGGACGATGCCGATCGTCGGGGCGTCCTGGCCGAGTTCCAGGGCCACGGCCGGGAGCACCTTGTCGGCGGCTGAGCAACCACGGCGGTCGCCCGGGCCTCTGACCCGAGCTTGGGCCCGGCTGAACGGCCGGATGACTACCGCGGTCGACCGTTTCGACGCCTGGCAACAGCGTCGTCCGTTCACCGCGGTGCCGAGTGCGGCGGTGCGCAAGTACTCCGATGACCGGGCCGGCCAGCTGACCGCCCAGATCTCCCACGCCGCCTTCCTGGCCGTGTTCCCCATGCTGTTGGTCCTGCTGACCCTGGTCGGCATTGTCCTGGACGGCCATCAGTCGCTGCAGGACGACATCATCAACTCCGCCCTCCGGCAGTTCCCGGTGATCGGCTCGGACCTCAAGCGGAACATCCACGAGTTGTCCACCTCCAACCTGTGGGCCCTGGCCGTGGGGATCGTGTGGTTGCTCTACGGCAGCATGAGGCTCAGCCGGAGCTCTCAGGTGATGATGGCCTCGGTGTGGGACATCGACCGCGACGACCTGCCCGACTTCTGGCACTGGATCCCCCGGGCCGCCGGCTTCCTGGCCGTGTTGGGCGTGGGCTTCATCGTCGGGGGCGCCCTGGCCGGCCTCGGGGCGTTCGGCCGCCTGGGGAGCTTCTCCAACTGGATCGGCCTGGCCCTGTCACTGGTGGTCAACGTGCTCATGTTCTGGGCCGCCTTCGCCATCGTGGTGCGCATCCCGAGGCAGGACCGGGCCGTGTGGCCCGGTGCCGTCATCGGCGGTGCGGGATGGACCGTGCTGCAGTTTGCCGGGGCCCAGCTGGTCAACCATCAGCTCCGCCACCTGTCCAATCTCTACGGCACCTTCGCCACCATCCTCGGGCTCATCTGGTGGATCGCCCTCGGGGCCATGGTCACCGTCTACGCCGCCGAGTCCAACGTGGTCCTGACCCGGCACCTCTGGCCCCGGTCGATCCGGCGGGCCCGTGGCGGCGAGGATCCGACCGATCCGGGCGCCGCGGAGGCACCGGGATCGGTCTCGGGCTCCCGACCCCGGCCGGTGACGGCGGAACGGAACGGCTGACCGGACCGAATGAGCGACCCGACCGACCCGACCGACCCGAGCAGCCAGACCCGGGGCCGGCCAGGGTCTTTGCTCGACCAGGGCCGTCGGGCCCTCCGTGGTGCCATCGGCATGGCGTGCCACCACGACGGTCTGGGCCGGTTTCACGTGGGCCGGGATGACCAGGGCCAGCAGGCCGCCGGACAGGGCCACGACCGAGGCGATCAGGAAGCCCCGCGAGTAGCCGGCGGTCATGGCGATGCGGGTGGCCTCGGCGGTGACGGTCCGACCGTGGAGCAGCGCGGCGATCCGGGTGGCGGCCACCGTGGAGAGGATGGCCAAGCCCAGGGACGCGCCGATCTGACGGCTGGAGTTGACGAGCCCCGAGGCCAACCCGGCCTCGTTCGGGGCAACCCCTCCGGTGGCGGACAGGGCGATCGGGGTGAAGGCCAGGCCCATGCCGAATGTGGCCAGGATCCCGCCACCGCAGGCCCCGGTCCAGTAGGTGTCCCCGGCCCGGATGAACGACAGCCAGTACAGGCCCAGGGTGGAGCACAGCGCCCCGGCCAACAGCACGTTGCGGGGGCCGACCCTCGGGGCCAGGCGACCGGCGATGGTGGCCCCCACGGCGATGGCCGCGGTCTGGGGGAGGAAGGACAGCCCGGTGAGCACCGGGTCGTAGCCGAGCACCTGCTGGAGGTAGAGGGAGAGGAAGAACCACATGCCGAACATGGCGGCCCCGAAGCAGAACATCACCAGGTTGGCTCCGGTCACGGCCCGGGAGCGGAACAGTCGCAGCGGGACCAGGGGACTGGTGGCCACGGTGGTCTCGATGACCGCGAAGAGGGCCAACAGGACCAGGGCGATGCCCCCGGTCACCAGCGTCGATCGGGAGGCCCACGCCACCTGGTCGGTGTGGACGATGGTGTACACCAGCATCATCAGCCCGGCGGTGACGGTGACCGAGCCGGCCACGTCGAGGCGCCGGCGCGGGCCCTCGGCCTTGGACTCGGCCAGGAACAGCCGGGCGAACAGGAACAGGACCACCCCGATGGGGACGTTGACGAAGAGGATCCACCGCCACGACAGGTACTGGGTGAGGAACCCCCCGAACAGCGCGCCGGCCGCCCCGCCCCCGGCCGCCACCGCACTCCACACCCCGAGGGCCTTGGCCCGGGCCCGCTGCTCGGTGAAGGTGACGGTGAGGATGGTCAGCGTGGCCGGGGACAGCACGGCCGCCCCCACCCCCTGGACGGCCCGGGCCGCGATCAGGGTGGCCTGGTTGC
>DATCBL010000246.1:0-2759 GCA_036511875.1 Acidimicrobiales bacterium | reverse complement strand
AGCCCGGTCGAGTCGGCCCGGTCGAGTCGAGCAGACGCTCGTGGCCAGCTAGTCGACGGTCCACGTGGAGCCCGAGCGCAGCAGGGCGGCCACGTCCCCCGGTCCCCGCCGTTCCGTGGCCTCGTCGATCTGGCGGGCCATCTCCGACCCGTATTCGGGCCGGTCGACATCCCTGAAGACGCCGATGGGGGTGGGCTCGTGGGGCCCTCTCGACAGCCGGCTGAGCTGGAAGGCCAGGCCCGGGCTGTCCCGGTGCTCGTCGTGCACCAGCAAGGCCTCCTCGCCCACGTCGGCCACCTCGACCACCTCGACGCTGCCGTCGCGGTGGTTGACCACCCCGCGCTGGCCTTCGGCCCCGAACCGGATGGGCTCGCCGTGGACCAGGGGGATGAGCATGTCGGACCGATGTTCCTTGCCGGTGATCTGCTCGAAGGCCCCGTCGTTGAACACGTTGCAGTTCTGGTAGATCTCCACGAAGGAGGCCCCCTTGTGGGCATGGGCCCGGCGGAAGGTCTCCATCATGTGCTTGCGGTCCATGTCGTGGGTCCGGGCCACGAACCCGGCCTCGGCCCCGAGGGCCAGGCTCAGGGGGTTGAAGGGCTGCTCGAGCGAGCCGAACGGGGTGGACTTGGTGACCTTGGCCACCTCGGAGGTGGGCGAGTACTGGCCCTTGGTCAGTCCGTAGATCTGGTTGTTGAACAGCAGGATGGTGATGTTGACGTTGCGCCGCAGGGCGTGGATGAGGTGGTTGCCCCCGATGGAGAGCGAGTCCCCGTCGCCGGTCACCACCCAGATGTCCAGGTCGGGCCGCGTGGTGGCCAGCCCGGTGGCGATGGCCGGGGCCCGGCCGTGGATGGAGTGCATCCCGTAGGTGTTCATGTAGTACGGGAACCGGGCGGCACAGCCGATGCCCGAAAGGAACACCGTGCTCTCCCGGCGCACGCCGAGCTCGGGCATCAGCATCTGCACCGCGGCCAGGATGGAGTAGTCCCCGCATCCGGGGCACCACCGCACCTCCTGATCCGAGGACCAGTCCTTGCGGGTGGTGAGCGGGACGGGCACGGCGTCCTCGGGAGCGTGGGCCACATCGGTCATCAGAGAATCCCCTTTCCGGTCGGGTCGGCGGAGGCCACCTCGCGGGAGTGGCTCTCGGCCGTACCGTCGATCTGCTGGAGGATGGCCGCCTCCATCGCCGCGGCCCGGAACGGGATCCCCTGGACCTGGGTGAAGGAGATGGTATCGACCAGGTACTCGGCCCGGAGCAGCCGGCTCAGCTGGCCCAGGTTGACCTCGGGGACCAGGACCCGGCGGTAGCGGGCCAGCACGTCTCCCAGGTCGGCCGGGAACGGGTTGAGGTGGACCAGGTGGGCCTGGGCCACCCGATACCCCCGGGCCCGGGCCCGCTGCACCCCGGCGGCGATGGCGCCGTAGGTCGACCCCCACCCGATCACCAGGACCTCCGCCCCGTCCTCGTCGTCCACCTCGGTCGGGGGGATGTCGTGGGCGATACCGGCGATCTTGGCCGCCCGCAGCCGGGTCATGCGCTCGTGGTTGGGCCCGTCGTAGGCCACGTTGCCGGATCCGTCGGCCTTCTCCAGCCCCCCGATGCGGTGCTCCAGGCCCGGGACCCCGGGCGGGGCCCACGGGCGGGCCAGCGTCTGGTCGTCCCGGATGTAGGGCCAGAAGACCTCGGTGCCGTCGGCCTCGACGTGATTGGCCTCGGTGGCGAAGGCCGGGTCGATGGCGGGGAGGTCGTCCAGGTCGGGGAGGCGCCACGGCTCAGTGCCGTTGGCCAGGTAGCCGTCGGACAGCAGGATCACCGGCGTGCGGTACTTGACCGCCAGCCGCACCGCTTCCACGGCGGCCTCGAAGCAGTGCGAGGGGGTCTTGGCCGCCACGATGGGCAGCGGGGACTCGCCGTGGCGCCCGTACATGGCGTGGAGCAGGTCGGCCTGCTCGGTCTTGGTCGGAAGCCCGGTGGACGGTCCACCTCGCTGGATGTCGATGATCAGCAGGGGAAGTTCCAGGCTGACGGCCAGGCCCATGGTCTCCGACTTGAGGTCGATGCCCGGCCCCGACGTGGTGGTGACGCCCAGCGCACCGCCGAAGGCGGCGCCGAGGGCGGCGCCGATGCCGGAGATCTCGTCCTCGGCCTGGAAGGTGCGCACCCCGAACTGCTTGTGCTTGGACAGCTCGTGGAGGATGTCCGAGGCCGGGGTGATCGGATAGGTGCCGAGGAAGAGGGGCAGGCCGCTCAGGGAGGCCGCGGCGATGAGCCCCCAGGCGGTGGCGGTGTTCCCGGTGACGTTCACGTACTCGCCGGGCTCGAGGACGGCCGGCTTGACCTGGTAGGCCGACTCGAAGAGCTCGGCGGTCTCCCCGAAGTGGAACCCGGCCTTGAGGGCGCGGAGGTTGGCCTCCATGACCAGCGGCTTGCCCGCGTACTTCTGCTCGATCCACTCCGCCGTGGCCTCGATGGGCCGGGTGTAGAGCCAGCTGATCAGGCCGAGGGCGAAGAAGTTCTTGGAGCGCTCGGCGTCGCGGGGCTTCACCCCCGCCTCCTTGGACACCTCGGTGGTGATCGAGGTCATCGGCACCTCGTAGACGGTGTAGGCGGAGAGTGAGCCGTCGCTCAGCGGATTGGCCTCGTAGCCCGCCTTGTTCAGGTTGCGCTCCTCGAAGGCGTCGACGTTGACGATCACCGTGGCGCCCTTGGGCAGCGACTCGATGTTGGCCTTGAGCGCCGCCGGGTTCATGGC
>DATCBL010000245.1:0-6136 GCA_036511875.1 Acidimicrobiales bacterium | reverse complement strand
CGCAGCCGGCTGCGCACCGCCCTGAGCGAGATCCTCCGGTGGGTCGACGAGAACGTACAACCGGGCTCGGTCACCGAACCGGCCCGCCCCGACCCCGCCGGCGCCGCCCCGGTCACCGGCCCGGTGCCGACGCCGGCCCCCGGCCACATGGTCCAGGCCGGCAACCGCCCGGCGGTGTCGCCCCAGGGGGCACCCTCCCCGAGCAACAGCGGCACGGGCCACTCCGGTGACGTGACCCAGATGCGCCCGGCCGGGGCCACCACCGCCCCGGCCGGCACCAACGCCCCCCTGGCCCACTGACCGACTCCGGCCCCAGATCCGCCTGATCGGCGCCCCGTCGCCGGGGCCGGCCTCTCCCGGTCCGGCCCGTCGGCGAGTGGGGTGATCGGCCGGGCCGGCTCCACCACTATGGTCCTTCTGCCGGTTTCGCTCTCGGGATTGCCGCCGTGAGCTGGGCACGGTATCGTCACCCGCCCGTCAGATGTCGGGAATGCTCCTGTATCGCTGCGTGCTGAGGTATGTGGCCCGGAGGCGGGGCAAACGTTGAAGGAGAACATCGTGACCGCAGCGAAGAAGGCGGCACCGTCCGCGGCGAGGAAGTCCTCGGCGCCGAGGAAGAGCGCCCCGGGCGGCCGGACCACCGCCACCACCAAGAAGAACGCGCCCAAGCCGGCGGCCAAGGCCACCGCCCGGAGGGCCG
This sequence comes from Acidimicrobiales bacterium, assembly GCA_036511875.1. GTDB lineage: Bacteria > Actinomycetota > Acidimicrobiia > Acidimicrobiales > RAAP-2 > Bog-756. Next base: position 5,436 of record DATCBL010000245.1, on the reverse strand, counting down.
CACCAGCCCGGGGCACCCCGGCCGCCAAGCGGGGGGCGACGGCGAAGAAGGCCCCGGCGAGGAAGGCCACCCCGGCCCCGAAGAGGGCCGTCGCCGTCAAGAAGGCCGCCCCGGCCCCGAAGAAGGCCGTCGCCGTCAAGAAGGCCGCCCCGGCCGTGAAGAAGGCCGTCGCCGTCAAGAAGGCCCCGGTGAAGAAGGCCCCGGTGGCGCCCAAGCGGCCGACGGTGGGCCCCTACGCCAAGGAGCCCAAGTTCCTCGAGGAACAGCGGCAGCTCCTCCTCGAGGAGCGGAGCATCTACAAGGGCCAGGCCGTGGACCTGCGGGCCGAGGCCGACTCCCTGGCCCTGGAGCGCGAGCCCGGCGACGTCCAGTTCGACGAGGAGTCGGGCGAGGGCGGGACGGTGACGGTGGACCGGGAGAGGAATCTGGCCCTCTCGGCCCAGGCCTCGGCGGCGGTCGAGGAGATCGACGACGCCATGCGCAAGATCGAGCGCAAGATGTACGGGGGCTGCGAGCGCTGCTACCAGGCCATCCCGAAGGCCCGGCTCCGGGCCCTGCCCTTCGCCCGGCTGTGCGTGGCCTGCAAGAGCGGGGGCCTGTCACGGCGCTGACCGGTGAGCCGGCCGTGACCGAGCGTCAGGAGGGGTCCGACCGCGGACCTCGGCGCCTGGGGTTGGCCATCGCCGTGATGGTGGCGGTGGTGGCCGCGGACCAACTGACCAAGTGGTGGGCTGTGTCCCGCCTGGCGTCGGGCCCTATCCATCTGATCGGGACCCTCGACCTCGAGCTGTCCCGCAACACCGGCGCCTCCTTCAGCCTGTTCCAGGGGAAGGCCTTTGTGCTGGTGCCGGTGGCGGTGGTGCTGGTGGCGGTGCTCACGGTCCTGGCCTGGCGGGCCCCCAGCGCGGGCCGGGCCGCCGTCCTCGGGCTCATCCTGGGCGGGGCCTTGGGCAATCTGGCCGACCGGTTCTTCCGCGGCGACCACGGGGCGGTGGTGGACTTCGTGGCCCTCCACTTCTGGCCCACCTTCAACGTGGCCGACGCCTCCATCGTGGTGGGCTGCCTCCTGCTCCTGATCTCGCTCCTGCGCGGGCCGCGGCTCCCGTGACCGTCCTGACCGTGACGGTGCCGGCATCGCTCGACGGGGTCCGGGTGGACAAGGCCGTCTCGTTGGTGGCCGACCTGTCGAGGTCGACGGTCAACACCCTCGTCGACCAGGGACGGGTCCGGATCGACGGCGTCACCGTCCGGAGCCGGAGCACGGCCCTCCGGCTCGGCCAGGAGCTCCGGGTCGACCGGGCCGAGGAGCTCGGCACCGACCGACCGGTCGGAGACCCGACTGTCGAGTTCGCGGTGGTTCACGCCGATGCGGAGGTGATCGTGGTGGACAAGCCCGCCGGCCTGGTGGTCCATCCCGGACCGGGCCATCGCACCGGCACCTTGGTCCACGGCCTCCTGGCCGACTTCCCCGAGCTGGCGTCGGTGGCCGAGGCAGTGGGGTCGGACCCGGACCGGCCGGGGATCGTCCACCGGCTGGACCGGGGCACCTCGGGCCTGATGGTCGTGGCCCGGACCCCCGAGGCCCACCGGTCGTTGGTGGACCAGCTGGGACGGCGGGACGTGGTGCGGCGGTATCGGGCCCTGGTCCTCGGCTCGGTGGAGGGGGAGTCGGGACTGGTCGACGCCCCCGTCGGTCGGTCGATCAGCTCGCCGACCCGGATGGCGGTGTCCCGCAAGGGCAAGGAGGCCCGCACCCGCTACCACGTGGAACAGCGGTTCTCCCGTCCGGCGCCCACCACCCTCCTGACCGCCACCCTCGAGACCGGTCGCACCCACCAGATCAGGGTCCACCTCACCGCCATCGGCCACCCGGTGGTGGGCGACGACGTCTACGGCCAGGGGCGGTCGCTGCCCGGGGCCCTTATCTCCCGGCCTTTCCTCCACGCCTACCAGCTGGCCTTCGACCACCCGGGATCGGGGGAGCGCATGTCGTGGACGTCCGGGCTCCCCGACGACCTGCGCGGTCAGCTGGAGGACTTGGGCGAATGAACGCGTCCGGCCCGGCCGGGCCCATGACCGCGCCGATGGCCGGGGAATGACCCGGACGAGGCCCAGAGGGACTCAGGCGGCCTCGTGGGCGGCCTCGAGCGTCTCGCTGTCGCTGAGCAGCTCGAGGGCCTCCGCCTCGGCCTGGCGCACCTTGCGGACGCCGATCCCGAGCCGCTCCGCGGTGGTCTGCAGCGAGGCCGGGTCGCTGCCGTCGAACCCGAAGCGGTGACGGATGACCTGGCGTTGCAGATCGGTGAGACGGTCCACGGCCTGACGGACCAGGTCCAGGGTGAGCTCGGAGGCCACCTCGTCCTCGAAGTCGCTGAGGTCGGTCGACACCAGGTCCCCGAGGGTGGCCGTCGAGTCGGAGGTCGCCGGCTGGTCCAGGCTGGCCACCACCCGGGCCACCTGGGAGAGGTCCGAACGGACCGCGGCCGAGGTGTTGGTGGCGTTGTCCAGCTCTTCGTCGGTCGGCGGCCGCTGGAGCTGGTGGGTGAGCTCCCACAGCGCGGCATCCACCTGCTGGTTCCGCTCGGCCACCTCCATGGGCAGCCGGATGGTCCGGCCGTGCTGTTGGACGGCTCGCTGCAACGCCTGACGGATCCACCAGGTGGCGTAGGTGGAGAAGCGGAAGCCGCGCTCCCAGTCGAACTTGTCGACCGCCCTCATCAGGCCGAACGTCCCCTCCTGGATGAGATCGGGCAGGTCCACGCCCCGGTCCTGGTAGCGACGCGCCCAGTGGACCACCAAGCGCAGGTTGGCGGCCACCATCTCCCGCCGGGCGGCGTCGTCCCCGGCCGCCACCCGCTTGGCCAACTCGGTCTGGGCGGCGTGGTCGGGGAGGGGGTGGTGATCGAGGTCGCGCAGGAACAGCCCGAGGCTGTCGGCGTCCGAGCCACGGCTCCGGACCCCGGTGGCCCCGACCCGGGCCGGGCGACCAGGGGTGGTCGCCTCGCGGCCCGCCGGAGCCGCTCCCGCCTTGCGGGAGGGCTCAGTTCTGGCCCCTCGTTCCTTCCTGGTCACCGTGTGAGTCGTCATCCCTCTCCTCATTCATCGTCTTAGGGTCGACAGAACCTTTAACGCCCTCGGGGCTCGGGACATTCCATCGATGTCATTCGGCTCCTCCATACCGCTCTCACCAGGGCGGGCGGCTCGCACAGCTTGCGCCTGAGGTGTTCGGAGTGATGCGCTGTCCGGATGGCCACCCCGACCCCACGCTGCGTCCTGGTCCGTCACGGCGAGACCGAATGGAGCCTCAACGGGCGCCACACCGGGCGGACCGACGTGCCCCTCCTCCCCGAGGGGGAGATCCAGGCCCGGGCGCTGCGCTCCGCCCTGTCGGGCTTCACCTTCGCCACCGTGCTGTGCAGCCCGCTGATCCGGGCCCGGGACACCGCGGCGCTGGCCGGTCTGGGCCCGGCCGTGGTCGAGCCGGACCTGGCCGAGTGGGACTACGGCGCCTACGAGGGACTGACCACCTCCCGGATCCGACAGGAGCGACCGGGCTGGGACCTGTTCACCGACGGAGTACCGGGCGGGGAGTCCGTCGCCGACCTCGCCCGCCGGGTCGACCGGGTCATCGCCCGGGTCCGGTCGGTGCCCGGTGACGTGGCCTGCGTGGCCCACTCCCATGTCCTCCGGGTCTTCGCCGCCCGGTGGATCGGGCTGGATCCCTCGGTGGGCCGGAGCCTGGTACTGGACCCGGCGACGTACAGCGAGCTCGGCTGGGACCGCGACAGCCCGGTGGTCCGGAGCTGGAACCGGCGCTGACCACGCCCGCGGGGGTGGCCGGACGCCGGAGCCGGGCGCCCGCTCAGCCGGCGCTCTGGCGCAGGGCGGGGACCCGACCCTGGGCCCGGGCCACCATGTCGGCCAAATTGAACGACTCGAGGTGGCTGCGCATGTGCTCTCCGACATCGGCCCAGACCACCAGCAGCACGCACTGCCCCTCGTGGTCGCAGGCACCGTTCTCGTGGGGCAGGCCGAAGTCGCCGGCCACGATCGGCCCGTCGACGGCCGAGACGATCTGGGACAGGGTGATCTCCTCGGGCGGGCGGGCCAGCACGTAGCCCCCTCCCACCCCCCGCTTGGACCGCACCAGCCCGGCCCCCTTCAGGGCCAGCAGGATCTGCTCGAGGTAGGGCTGGGGCAGGCCGGTGCGCTCGGCGATGTCCCGCACCGCCGTCGGACCCTCCCCGTCGGTGTGGAGAGCCAGGGACAGGAGGGCCCGGCTGGCATAGTCACCTCGCGTCGATACCTTCACAGGGCCATGCTATTGCCTGTCCGGCGGCCACGAACGATCATGGCCTCCCGGTTGGCCCGGCCCCGGCCCCTCCGACCACCGGGTCCGGGGTCAGCGGCCGCCCAGCTTGCCGCCGGCCAGGTCCTCGGCCATGGCCCACCCGAACGCCACCAAGCGGCCCCCGGACGGGACGTCGACCCCGCTGAAGAAGGCGCAGACGTCGCCGTCGGCGGCGCCCTTGGGGCTCACGAAGTCGAAGCCCCCGGACTCGCAGCCGTCCCCGACCACCACGAAGGTCCGGTCGTCGATGCGCCCGTCGGCCCCGAACCGCTTGGCCAGCCGGCGGCCCCAGGCCCGCTCCTCCCCGGTGGCCTTGTGGCCCGGGCCGGGCACCACGTCGGTCAGGCCGTGGAAGGCCCGGAACCCCTCGGCTCCGAGGAGCCTGGTGCCGACCAGGACGTCCTCGTCAGGGAAGGCCAGCAGGGCCCGGCGGTACTTGTCCCCCATCATGGCCCGCAGCACGGTGTCGGCCCGGGAGGTCCGGTCCACGGTGGCCAGGCCGATGAGCAGGGACGGCGTGCCCCCGATCCGCTCGAGGGTGGAGAAGGAGTAGCCCCGGAGCTTCGACCCGTCGCGGGCTCGGGTGACCAGCACCCACTCCTCCCGCTGTTTCGACAGGAACCCGATGTCGAATCGGGGTTCCCGCTCAGCGCACAGGTCGGCCATTTCGGCCAGCTCGGCGTCACTGATCGATGTGCAGTCCTTGGTCTCCACCTGGATGGACATATGCCGTTCCGTACTCCTCGGTCTCCCTGCGGTGTGCACCGCCGGCCCCGTTCTGCCGTGGAACCCCAGAGCCGCCCGCCCCATGGGGTGGACGGATGTGGGCCTCCACGCCAGGAGCCGTACCGTCGATTTTACGGGATTTGGAGCCGCCTGTCGTATCCGGTCCCCATCGGCGCTCGACGCGCGTCGGTTCTCGGTGGTGAACCGCCACGTCAGGAGGGGTTCGGACTGCGTCGAGGCGCCGGCCCCGGCGCCCCCCCGGCGGCGACGTCGGAGGGCGTTCAGGTCCGGATGGCGTTGGGCCCGAGCAACACCCGCAGCTCACCCACCAGACCCCGGCGGCTGTCCACGTTGAACTC
>DATCBL010000244.1:0-5110 GCA_036511875.1 Acidimicrobiales bacterium | reverse complement strand
TGCCTTCGCAACGTACCGTTCAGCCGTGGTGCAGATGCTGGTCAGTGCTTCACGGCTCGGAGGTGAAGGAAGAGCGGGATTCGGTGCCACTTGTCCTCCGGGTCAGGGTCCCCAACCTCCCTGATCCTCTCGATCAGGAATCCCGCATCGGCCAGAGCCTCCGAATAGTCCCTCAGGGGCCGGTGCTCCGAATGAAAGGTCATGGTGAGGCCACCTCGCTCGCATGTGTCGGCCAGGGCCTTTCGCTCAAACCACGACCCGTCAATCACGAACGGAGGGACTTCTACCTCGCCAACTCCCACAAACCGCCCAGCCGAGCTGGCCTGATGCGTGATGGCAATAAGCAATTGCCCTCCTCGACAGAGAGCGCGGCCTGCCTCGGCAATAGCGAGTTCCAGAGCATCGATATCCTGCAGGCTCATGAATGCCACAGCACAATCGGCAACGGCGTCTGGTAGAGGAAGCGCCGCAGCGTCACCCACGAGGACGGGTCCGCTTGCCTCTGGATGGGTTCTGGCCGACGAGGCCATGACCCAAGAGCCGTCGACACCGATGACCGTATGACCGAGACGAGCAAGGTCCCGACTGACCCGGCCTTCTCCGCACCCGATGTCGAGGGTGAGTCGTCCCGGGGGAGGAACCAGCGGCAGGAATGCATCCCGGTGAAAGCGCCAATAGCTGTCGTGGCCAGGCGTCCGGGCCCACGAGATCCAGGCCTCGGCATTGTCGTCCCAAGCGTCACGGAGCACGTCGACATCTTGGCAAGCGATCCAGGGTGATGTCGCCCGCACCTCGACCACTCGGTCACCCATGATGGCGATGCAGCGATGAGATCAAGCGTGTTCGATGCAGCTCCGCGTGGTCAAGGTGGCTTTACATTAGCCGGTGGTTAAGGTACCTTTACATCGTGCAGAATCGAGTGAGGGAGATCCGCACCCAGCGGAATCTGTCCCAAGCAGATGTCGCCCAAGCTCTTGGGGTCTCCCGTCAGACGGTGATTTCCATCGAGAGCGGTCGATACTCCCCTTCGCTGCCCCTGGCGTTCAAGATCGCCCACCTGTTCGATTCGACTGTCGATGAGATGTTCGACGCCACCAAGGAGGACCACCAATGATCAAAACGATGGATCGCCGCCTACTGGTGCCAGCCACCATGGCGATCGGGGGCTCGGCCATTGCCATCGCCACGTGGATCGGACAAGGGTTCGGCGGTGCCGTGGCCATCGAGATCGTCACCGTCGTTGCCACCGTCGGCTACTTCGTTCTGGGCGGCCGGGATAGCGACTTCGGGGCCATCTTCGGGTCAAGGCCGGACGAGCGGCAGGCCAACATCGATCTGCGAGCGACCGCCTTCACGGGAATAACCCTGGTCCTCCTGGCCATCGGCGGAGTCATTGTGACGACAGCGATGGGGAAACAGGTTTGGCCCTTCATGCTCTTCGCTGTCGTCGGAGGACTCACCTACGTAGTTGGCCTACTGATCTTCCGACATCGCTGACTGACCCAGCCAAGGGAGAGGTGCGGTTCACCGTCCCGGCGATCGTTCATCCCTGCCCGTTGCGAGATCGTCGGCTTCGAGCGGTATCGCACGGGACCGTACGCGCACGGATCCGGGTCCAGCGCTACCGCCGCACGGCAGGTCGACCCGGACCGGGTGGACCGGCGAAGGCCTGGGCCACCGACATCCAGTCGGCCGCCGGCTCCCCGCGGATCTCCAGTCCGGTGTCGGCCACGTTGCGCCTCTGGGTCACCACCAGACAGAAGTCGAAGGCCGACCCTTCGACCGTCGACACCGACTCGCCACCATCGAAGGCACCGACGGTCCAGGTCCACGACTCCCCTGTTGGCGACCTCAGGTCCACGTCGATGCGCCCGGGCGGCACGTCACGACCCCGCACCAGATAGGAGAAAGGTCGGGCCCGCACCCCCAGATGGGCCACGTGACGGAGCCGTTGGCTGGGCTCCCGACGAACGCCCAGGGCGTCGGCCACGTCGAGGCCATGGGCCCAGGTCTCCATCAGGCGGGCCGAGACGAACGACAGCACCCCCATGGGCGGCCCGAACCACGGGACACGGGTGGTGGGGTCCGCGCCGGCGAACGCCGCCATCATTCCGGTGTGGGCCTCGTCCCACCAGGCCAGAAGGGCGTCGCCCCCCAGGGAACGACCCCGCACCAGGTGGGCCTCCATGGGGTCACCGTCGATGGACAAGGCCTCCTCGGCCACCAGGGAGAACTCTTCGGGCGCCACCATGGCCAACCGAGCGGCATCGTCGAAGTAGGCCAGGTGGCTGACCTGGTCCCGCACCGCCCATCCCTGGGCCGGGGTGGGTCGGTCCCACTCCGGCGCGCCGGTGGCCAGCGAGCCCACCAGGCCCCGGCAGTCGGCGTACTCGTCGTCGAGGTCGGCGAGGAGTTCGGCGAGGGTGGCCATGGGCCCGAGGTTAGGGCACGCCCGACTCATCCCATGGTCCGTGCCGGCATCCATTGGCTGTGCGCCCGGCTCAAGGGCACCCTCTGTCGACCGAAGACGGCGGCCGGATCCCCGACGCCGGGGCCGCGACTCAGCCTCCTGTCTCGAGCCAGGTCCGGTGGTCGGAGAGCACCTCCAGCTGGGGTTGGGACCACACGAACCGCTCGACGGAGTCCAGTACTTCCTCCACGTGACCGGGGGCACCGGCCACGGCGGCGAACCCCAGCTCCGATCGCCGCCACCGGTCGGGGTAGCCCACCTCGGCGGCGGCCACCCCGTAGCGGGACTTGGCCGTCTCGACCACGTGCTTGACCACGGTCCGCTTGGCCTTGAGCGAGCCGCTGGCCGGGATGCGGAGTTCCATCGACAGGGTGCAGGCGTACAGCATGGAACCAGCATGACCGGGACCGTCCCGGGCCGCACGCGGGAGACCCAGGCGCGCCACGTCCCGACGCGGGGGGAGGGCGCCGGGACGTGGAGATCTCACCCCTCATCGGGGTGCGGTGGCCGGGCCGGCTACCCGGAGGTCGACGTGGACGTCGACCCGTTCCCGCCTCCCGAAGGCGGCGGACCGCCGTGACCCTCCGGACCGCCTGGCCCACCGGGTCCGTGGCCACCGGGGCCTCCGCCGGGCGGGTCGCCGATGGCCACTCCAGTGGCGGTCACCGCGTTGGCGGTGTCGGTGCCGAAGACGGCCACGTGCTCACCGACGGTCACGTTGGCGAGGGTCGGAGTGGTCACCCCGGCGTCGCGGTAGGTGGTGGCGGTCCCGACGTTGACCGTGACGGTGGTGCTGTCCTGGGCGGTCAGGGTGAAGGAGTCGGAGCCGACCGAGGCCACCGTGCCCACCGCGGCCGGCGGGGACCCACCCATGGGTCGTCGATGGTCGGCGGTCGAGGGTCCCGATGATGTCGAGGACGGGGTGGATGTGGTGGCCCCGGCCACGGCCCCCCCGGCGAGGGCCAGGCCGAGGGCGATGGCCGCGGCACTGGTCACCCGGACCCCGCGACGCCGCTTGGTGTTGAAGGTGGCCAACGGATCCGACTGCTTCGTGTCGGTCAGCCCTTCTGGATCTGCATCACTCATGTCGTGCTCCTTTGCGGTGGATTGCTGTCATCCACGAGCATGAGGAGCGGGCATGTGGGCCGCCTGTGAGCGGGTCAGGCCGCTGCTGGCAATCGACCGGTCGGTCGCCATCGAGGAGGATGCCCGGCTCGGGCCATGCGGTCCGGCCGCCCGGTTCAGCAGCCGGCGGCCCGGATCATGGAGCGGACGTCCGGCCAGCCGAACCCCACCGTCTCGCCGACCACCGTCCTGGTGATGGGATCGACCAGCACGAAGAACGGATAGCCGGTCACCTGGTAGTCGGCCCAGGCGCCCTCACTCATCACCACCGGTACGCCGGCGACCCCGGCCGCGGCCCGGGCCACCTCGTCCCGGTCCACCGAGCCAGCGCCCTTGGTCACCGCCACGACCGAGACTGATCCGATCTCCGATCCGCCGCCCTCACCCAACCCCGACCAGAACTCCTGGCAGCCGTCGCACCTGATGTGGAGGAAGCACAGGAGGACCGGGCCGCCGAGCGACCCCAGTCTCACCTCGATCGGCCGGCCGGTCGGATCCTCCCCCACGAGGTCCTCGGCCGGCCTCTTGTCGCCCCCGGACAGCCGGCCCGACGGGATGGGGCGGAGACCGGCCACGAACGCCGGGTCGCCCAGGGGGTGGGAGGGGCCGGCCGGCCGGTGGGAACCGGGCGGCTGGGAACCGGGCGGTTCGGTCATCCGGGTCGGGAGCGCGGGGCTAGGCCGGCTCCGGCGCCCCGTCGTCCATGACCTCGATGGCCTTGCCGTTGCCGCACCACCGACACGACACCTCCTCCACCTTCTCGTCGAGGACCTCGACCTCCTCGACGGTGAGCTCCCCGCCCACCGAGTAGTGGTGGAAGGCCTTGGTCCGGCGGCTGGTCAACACGTCGAACCGGGTGAGGTTGCCACAGGCCGCGCACCGGTACCGGGTGGACCCGGACGGGGCCTCGGTGTCCGTGGCCCCCGGGGCCTCGACGGGGGCGGACGGCGAGTCGGCGGTCATCGCCCCACGGTACTCGGCCCGAACGATCGGCTCGATCGTCGGACCCTCCGCCGGGGCGCTCCTCGGGCGTCGAGCCGGGGGGTCAGGCATAGCGGCGGAGGATGGACTCGGCCTGCCCGCGGTACCCGCCACCGAAGAGCACCGCGTGCACCAGCACCGGGGCCAGTCGGAAGAGGTCGACCCGCCCCTCCCAGCCGGCCTCGAGGGGCCGGACCTCGCCGTAGGCGCGGAGCAACCGGTCGGGGATCGCCCCGAACAGGCCCAACATGGCCAGGTCCTCCTCGGGGTGTCCCCCGTGGACCGACGGGTCGATCAGCCACGGCCGGCCGTCGGCCCCCCACAGCACGTTCCCCCACCACAGGTCGCGGTGGACCGGGGCCGGTGCGCCGGACGGGAGGAGCCGGTCCAGACGGTCCACGACCTCCGACACCGACCCGGCCAGGCCACAACGGGCGGCCAGGTCGAGGAGCCTGGCGCCGTAGAACGACACGCCGTCGGGCAGCACGGCCGGACTCACGGGACAGGCCCCGACCCACGACGACCCGCCACCCC
>DATCBL010000243.1:0-4020 GCA_036511875.1 Acidimicrobiales bacterium | reverse complement strand
CGGGAGGAAGGGATCTGAGGGGGCGCCGGCCGCTCCCCCGCCGGACCCGATCGTCGCCGGACCGAGGGGCACCGCGCCGGTCGGATCCGTGGGAGCCGGTCCATCGGAGGCAGGCGGCACCGAACCGATCACGTCGGCCGTCCCGGCCTCGTCCGGTGGGTGACGCCCTGTCTCGGACTGATCCATCGAATGCCTCCTCGTGCCTCGGGCGGTCGCCGGGGGCCTCCCGCGACGAGGCCGAGACCGGCCCCGGATCTGCCCGCCATCGTAGGTTGGTGCCCCGTGGGTAAACCTGCATTTCAGGGGGTTCTTACCCCCTTCTTAGCGACCCACGGAAGACAGGATGCCGAGGGGGGCTGCCCGCGGCAGTAGCCTGTCGCCCGGAATGGCCCATCGCATCGAAGTGGAACTCACCAGTCAGACCTCCGACTCCCTGTGGACGTGGCGCGCCGCTGGGGCCAAGCAGCCCCGAGGCACGGTCGAGGGCTCCCTGGTCCCGGAGGGGTCGGGCGTCGGTTCGGTGTTGCGGGCCGAGGTCGAGACCACACTGGACGGCACCACGGTGACCGCCCTCCTCCCGCCCAAGGCCAAAGGCGAGGTCCGGAGCGTGGAGCGGATCGAGGTCCTCGGAACCCCGCAACGGGGGCCCGACGTCAACGTGGTCCTGGCCTCCAAGTCCAAGCGCCGGAGGGACGATCGCGCCGACGGACCACGAGACGGGCCACGCGACGGGGCCCGACGGCCGTCCGACCGTCGACCGCGGTCCGACGGAGCTGAGCGCGGCCCGAGGACCGATGCCCGGACCCGTGGTCGCGATGGAGCCGGCGCACCCTCCGAAGCCGGGGGCGCCCGCAAGCGTTCCGGCCCGACCCGGCCGGGGGGACGCGAGTCGGGCGGGCGCGACCATCCTCGTCGTCTGACTCCGTCGAGTACCTATCGGAACGCCGCGCTGGCTACCCTGCCGCCCGAGCAGCTCCCAGTGGCCGAGCAACTCTTGAAGGGCGGGATCCCCGCCGTGCGTCAGGCCATCGAGGAGCAGAACAGTCGGGCCCGGACCGAAAGCCGCCCCGAGGTCACCCCGGAGCCGCTGCTGGCGCTGGCCGAGCAGCTGCTGCCGACCATCAACCTGGCCTCCTGGAAGGACCGCGCCGCGGCGGCCCGCGCCGCCGGCAAGGATGTCCCGCTGCGAGAGCTCCGGTCCATCGTGGCCTCGGCCTCCACGGTCACCCTCGACGACGAGGGCATCGAGATGGCCGCCTCGCTCCGCACCGCACTCGACCAGCGGGTCACCGCCCTACGGGAGCGGTGGGTGGAGCGCATCACCACCGCACTCGACGACGGCAAGATCGTCGATGCGGTCCGCGCATCGATCCGGCCTCCCGAGCCCGCCGCCCGGCTCTCCTCGGAGCTGGCCGTCCGGCTGGCCGACGCCGCCGGCCGGGCCATGTCGGCCGAGACCCCGCCCGCGGAGTGGCTGGCGTTGCTGGAGGTGGTGGTGGACTCCCCGGTGCGCCGCACGGTCAAGCCGGTGGGACTGCCCACCGGGGCTGACGACACCGTGCTGGCCGCGGCCCGCAAGGCTTCGGGGTACGTGCCCGAGCTGGCCCGGTTGATGGGCATCCCCATCCCCCCTCCCCCCGGTCCTCGTCGCCCGGTGCCGGCCCGGACCTCGCCGGGACGCCGCGCCTCCTGACCGGAGCGCTCGCCTCCGGTCCGGGCCCCGCTCACTCCAGCGGGCGGTGCATGGTGAGGACCCGGGCCTTGAAGCCGGCGGCCTCGTAGAAGCTCTTGGCCGTCCGGTCACCCGGGAGCGCGAGACCGTCCACCCCGGTGCAGCCGCGCTCGGCCATCCAAGCCAGCGAGCGGTCCAGCAGCAGTCGGCCCACCCCCACCCCACGGGCGCCCTCCTCGACGAAGCAGCCACCGAGCCGGCCCCGCCGGTGGCCCCGGCGGTCCTCCTCGACCACGCTGACCGCCACTCCCACCACGGCCTCGTCGAGGGCCCCGAGCAGTACCAGGGCGTCCGGGCGATCGAGGAGCGCCACCAATCGTTCGGCAAGCTCGGCCCCGGCGGGCGCTCCCAACGTCGGCTCGACCAGGAGCTCCCCGCCCCGCTGGGAGGTGACCGCCGTCACCAACTCCTCGGACAGCTCGAGCAGCCGGGACCGATCGGCGCCCGTGGCCGTGCGCACCGACTCCACCGGGTGTCCTCCCCGCTCTCCCGACCCGGGTCCCGCGGTCAGGACCGCTCGTCGAGGAGCTGGTCCACCCGGTTGAGAATGGTGCGACGGCCCCGGGTGGAGGCCTCGTAGGTCCGGACCGAGACCAGCTCGGTCCGGTTCAGTCCGTCGAGGCGCTGGACCACCTGCGAGGCGGACAGGGCGTCGAAGCCCGGGATGGAGAGGGCGGCCACCGGGGGGACGTGGCCGTTCATCCCATCGGTCGCCGACCGGGCCGGGACGGTCTGGTCGGCCGGCCCGGTGCCGGCCGCCGGTCCATCGAACCGAGTGGCGGCCGACGGTGTGCGGGAAGGTGGACCGCCCCGGTCCGCGGCACCCAACCGGCGGGACCAGCTCTCCGACCGGCGCAGCCCGGCCCTCACCGCGAACTGTCCTACCGCCCGGGCCGAGGACACCCGCACCCCCATGCGCTCCCGGCCCCGCGCCGCCAGCCGGGGAAGTTCTTCGACCACCGACACCGCCACCCCGACCGGGAGGAAGACGAACAGGTCGAGGAGCCGGTCGTTGAGTCCGCTCTCCTCGGTCGGGTCATACTCGGGCTCAGCCATGGTCGCTCCCGGTCACACGCAGTCGCGGCAGAGCATCTTCTTCCGGTCCGCCAGCTGGTTGGGGTGCTTGACCAAGAAGCAGGATCGGCAGACGAACTCGCCGGGCTGCTTCGGAAGCACCCGCTCGACCCCGTCGGCCGTGCGGTCCTCGGGTTCGGGCGTGTCCTCGTCGTCCTCCGGCTCCTCGACGACCAGCCGCTCCTTCAGGATGGTGTCCAGGCTGGCCTCGACGTCCTCGTCGTCGGGCTCCTCCTCTTCTTCCTCCTCCGACTCCTCGCCGGCCGGGGCGGCCTTGACCGCCTTGGTACCGGGTTCCGGGATCACCGCCACTGGCACCTCGTCGTCCTCTTCCACGGCGACGATCTCGGCGTCGTCGTCGTCGGCGATGGCCAGCCCGTCTTCGGCGATCAGGTCGTCGTCGTCCGCCAACTCGTCGAGGTCTTCCTCGATGAGCTCATCGGGTCCTTCGACTTCGTCCAGTTCTGGTGGCATCTCGGTCTTTCCGTGGTGAGTTGGGCCGGAGCATAGACGGTTCCGTCGACCGTTCGTTCGCACCGGGTGGGGCCACCACCCGGCCGCCGCCTCCCGGCGACACCGCTCCCGGGCCAAGACCCCGGGACTCTCCGAACCACGGCTGCCGCCGTGGTCTTCCCGGCCGATGACGCCGGGTGGCGCGACAGGCCTGCAATCTCCTCGAGAGGTTCCGAACAGTCGGCCGGCACGGCGACAGGCGGTCGGACCCAGGGGTCTTTGGCACCACTCCCCCGCCACCCTCGACTCGCGTCGCTGGTCTCGGGGAAATGTTTTCTACTCGATCCCCTGGGCCTCCCTCCGCCTCTCACAGCATCCCCCCCTCGAGTCGCACGTGGAGTTCGGGTCCGAGGACCTCGAGCGCCTGCACGCGGAACGGCGCGCCGAAGGGAAGCGAAATTCGATGACCACGGTCGGAAATCCTGCAATCCCCTGACCTGGGAGATTGTCCAAATGCCCAGGTGGCACGCGGTGCCCGCCATTTGACGACCGACGGTGTAGGTGGCCTATCGTTCGCCCAGTCCCAGTCGCCCCTCAAGACGCTCCGATCGATTCGTCGCGCGGTACGACTTGAGGGGGGGATGCTGTGAGAGGCGGAGGGAGACCCAGGGGATCGAGTAGAAAACATTCCCCCGAGACCAGCGGCGCAAGTCGGAGGTGGCGGGGAAGTGGTGCCAAAGACCCCTGGGTCCGACCGCCTG
>DATCBL010000242.1:0-5256 GCA_036511875.1 Acidimicrobiales bacterium | reverse complement strand
CCGCCGACGAGGGCTGAGCGCACCGCGGCCGAGGCCCCGGGACGCCCCTGGGCCCGGCCCCCCGGGTCCGCCGGGGTTGGTCCCGGCCGGATGGGTGGGGGTGGAATCGGGGCCGCCGGTCCCCCCTTCGGGGGAACCACTAGGGCCGAGGCCCAATTTGTTGTATACCTCTCGGCGTGAAACTCGCAGTCGTCAAAGAGTCGCGACCCGGTGAGGATCGGGTGGCGATCGTCCCCGAGGTGGCGTCCCGGCTGGCCAAGACCGGGGTCGAGGTGGTGGTGGAGTCGGGCGCCGGCGCGGCGGCCCGCTTCACCGACGACGCTTACCGGCAGGCCGGTGCCACCGTCGTCGACCGCGCCGCCGACGCGCTGGCCGGCGCAGCCGTCGTGGCCCGCGTGCAGCCTCCGACCTCCGAGGAGGTGACGGCCCTGCCCGAGGGGGTGTCGCTGATCAGCTTCCTCCAACCGGTGGCCGCCGCCGACACCGTGCAGGCTCTGGCCGCTCGGCGCGCCACCGTCTACAGCCTCGACCTGCTGCCCCGCATCAGCCGGGCCCAGTCCATGGACGCCCTCTCGTCCCAGGCCACGGTGGGCGGCTATCGGGCCGGCCTGTCGGCGGCCGAGCACCTGGCCAAGTTCTTCCCGATGTTCATGACCGCGGCCGGCACCGTCCCGCCGGCCAAGGTGCTGGTGATGGGGGCGGGGGTGGCCGGCCTGCAGGCCATCGCCACCGCCCGCCGGCTGGGGGCGGTGGTGCGGGCCTACGACGTACGGGCGGCGGCCAAAGAGGAGGTGGAGAGCCTCGGGGCCAAGTTCGTCGAGCTCGACCTCGAGACCCAGGACGGCGCGGGCGGGTATGCCAAGGAGCAGTCGGCCGAGTACCTGGCCCGCCAGCAGGAGCTGCTGGCCGCCGAGGTGGCGGCGTCGGACGTGGTGATCACCACCGCCCAGATCCCCGGGCGCCGGGCGCCCATCCTGGTGACCACCCCGATGGTGGAGGGGATGGGCGAGGGGTCGGTCATCGTGGACATGGCGGCCGACTCGGGCGGCAACTGCGAGCTGTCGGTGGCCGGCGAGGACGTCGTCCACCACGGGGTGACCGTGGTGGGCCAGGCCAACCCCCCAGCCTCCATGCCCACCCACGCCAGCTTCCTCTATGCCCGCAACATCGCCAACTTCTTGGGCCTCCTGGTCAAGGACGGCGAGTTGGCCCCGGACTTCGAGGACGAGATCGTGGCCGGCACCTGCGTGGTGCGCGCCGGCACGGTGGTCCACGCCCCGACCGCTGAGGCGCTGGGCCTGGCCCCTCCGGCGGCCCCGGCTCCGGCCACCGCCCCCACCGCCCCCACCGCCCCCGACCCGAACACGGCGCCGCCGGCGGCGGAGGCGACGACACCAACAGAGGAGAAGGGGTCATGAGCACCGGAATTCTCGAGTACCTGACCGTCTTCGTCCTGGCCGGCTTCGTCGGGATCGAGGTCATCAGCGCCGTCCCGAGCATCCTCCACACGCCGCTGATGTCGGGGAGCAACGCCATCCACGGGATCGTGCTGGTGGGGACCATCCTGATCATGGGGAGCGCCCACGGCGCCGTCCAGATCACGCTGGCCTTCTTGGCCGTGCTCCTGGCCACGCTCAACATCGTGGGTGGCTTCGTGGTCACCGACAGGATGCTGGAGATGTTCAAGGCCAAGCCGGTCGAGCGGTCGAAGCCGGCCCAGGACGGCTCCGGGGACGATCCGACCGGCGGTGCCGGGTGACCCTCAACACGTGGATCGACCTGGTCTACCTGCTCGCCGCGGTGGGGTTCATCATGGCCCTGAAGGGCCTGAGCTCCCCGAAGCACGCCCGCAACGGCAACCTGCTGGCCGCGGCCGCCGCCGCGCTGGCCGTGGGGTTCACCTTCGCCTACCCGGCGGTGCGGGCCCACTCGCTGAACCTCATCCTCACCCTGGTGGCCATGGCCATCGGCGCCGCCGTGGCCGTGCCGGCGGCCCGCAAGGTCAAGATGACCGCGATGCCCCAGATGGTGGCCATCTTCAACGGCGTGGGCGGCGGGGCCGCGGCGTTGGTCTCCATCGTGGTCTTCCTCCTCGAGGCCCCGGCCAAGCCGGCCGTCTACCGGATCGCCGAAGTCCTGTTCGGAGTGCTGGTGGGGTGCGTGTCCTTCGCCGGGAGCGCCGTGGCCTTCGCCAAGCTGCAGGAGTTGATGACCGGTCGCCCGGTGACCTACCCGGCCCAGCAGGTGATCAACGCCATCGTGGCCCTGGCCATCGTGGCCCTGGCCATCGGGACGCTGGTGACCGGGAGCGTGCCCCTGTTGGTGGCCACGGCCCTGCTGTCCCTGGTGCTGGGGGTCATCTTCGTGCTGCCCATCGGCGGCGCCGACGTGCCGGTGCTGATCTCGCTGCTCAACTCCTTCACCGGACTGGCCGTGGCCGCCTCGGGATTCACCCTCAACAACAACCTGTTGATCATCGCCGGCACCCTGGTGGGCGCCTCGGGCATGCTGTTGACCCGCATCATGTCCAAGGCCATGGGCCGGTCGTTGGCCAACGTCCTGTTCAGCGCGTTCGGATCCGTGGTGACGGCCGGGGGCGGCGCCGACGGCACCGGCGAGACCCGCACGGTCCGGTCGGGCACCCCCGAGGACATCGGGGTGCTGCTGGCCTACGCCCGCAAGGTGGTGATCATCCCCGGGTACGGCCTGGCCGTGGCCCAGGCCCAGCACACCGTGCGCGAGCTGGCCGACCTGTTGATGGAGCGGGGCGTGGAGGTCTTCTACGCCATCCATCCGGTGGCGGGACGGATGCCGGGCCACATGAACGTGCTGTTGGCCGAGGCCAACGTCCCCTACGACCAGCTGAAGGAGATGGACGAGGCAAATCCCGAGATGGCCACGGCCGACGTGGCCCTGGTGGTCGGAGCCAACGACACCGTCAACCCGGCGGCGAAGAACACCCCCGGGAGCCCGATCTACGGCATGCCCATCGTCCACGCCGACGAGGCGGAGAACATCGTCTTCCTCAAGCGCTCGATGCGCCCGGGCTTCGCCGGGATCGACAACGAGCTCCTCTTCGACGACAAGACCACGCTGCTGTTCGGCGACGCCAAGGACACCCTCACCAAGCTGGTGGCGGCGGTGAAGGGGGCCTGACGGCAGCAACGCACCACCCTTGCTTGCGTTCGGGACGTTCTCGCCCCGTGAGAGGGCCGGCACTTTGGGTGCGATTCGTTGCGTCCTCCCGGCGCGTCACCTAGGTTCCGGCTGTCCGCAAACGTGGACCGGTCGGTGGGGCAGGCAGCGAGAGGTCCGTGACCGTGTTGCGGGGGAGCAGTCCTCCGGTGGGTGGTCTCCATGGGCACGTTGGGTTGGCGCTCGGCTCGCTCGGGGCCACTGGTCGTCCTGGCCGCCGCGGTGGTGACGGCGGCGGCCGGACTCACCGTCGAGGCGGCCCCGGCGTTTGCGACACCGAAGGCCACTCCCTTCGTCTCGTCGGTCACCCCCGACACCGGACCGTCGACCGGGGGCACCCGTGTGGTGCTGAAGGGCGGCCGGTTCGACACGGCGATCTCGGTGAAGTTCGGATCGACAACCGTCGCCTACACGCTCGTCCACGATGACGTCATCGACGCCGTCTCCCCGGCCGGAGCGGTGGGGACCGTCGCCGTCACCGTGACCACCCGCGCCGGGACCAGCCCGATCACCAGGAGCTCCCGGTTCGTCTCGGCCCCGGCGAGCGGCAGTGGCGGCGGCATCGGCGCCCACGTCGGAGTGCCGTCCGCGGCCAACGGCGCTTATGTCATGGCCGCCTTCGACGGTGGGATCTTCACCTTCGGCGGCGCCCCCTTCGAGGGTTCGGAAGGCGGCCACCACCTGAACGCCCCCATCGTGGGCCTGGCCACCGTCTCGGACGGCTTGGGCTACTGGCTGGTGGCCTTCGACGGAGGGGTGTTCTCCTTCGGTGACGCCCACTTTGCCGGCTCGGAGGGTGGCACCCACCTGAACGCCCCCATCGTGGGGATGGCGGCGACCCCCGACGACCGGGGGTACTGGCTGGTGGCGTCCGACGGCGGGGTGTTCTCCTTCGGGGACGCGCCGTTCAGGGGTTCGCTGGGCGGCCGGCACCTGAACGCCCCCATCGTCGGGATCCAGGCCACCGCGAACGACGGCTACCGGCTGGTGGCGTCCAACGGAGGGGTGTTCGCCTTCGGGAGTGCCACCTACAAAGGATCGAAGGCCGGCAAGCACCTGAACGCCCCGGTGGTGGCCATCGTGGGCACCTCCACCGAGAACGGCTACTGGCTGGCGACGTCCAACGGCGAGGTGTTCGGCTTCGGAGACGCGGTGGTGAGGGGATCGATGGGAGGCAAGCACCTCAACCGACCCATCGTGGGCATGGCGCTGTCGAGCTCGGGCCGGGGCTACCGGTTGGTGGCGTCCGACGGCGGCGTCTTCGCCTTCGGGGATGCGCCGTTCACCGGATCGATGGGCGGCCGGCACCTGAACGCCCCCGTGGTGGCCCTGGGCCAGTAGGGCAGGGGCCGACCGAGGCTCAGACCAGGTTGCCGAGCTCGCTCACCGCGCCCCGGTCGGAGGCCAGCTTGGCGAAGACCATGATCCCTTGGCTGGTCGGGCGGGTCGAGAGCACGGTGACCTCCACCGTCCCCTGATCCACCAGATGGGTGGCGTCATTGACCACCACCATGTCGCCGTCGGGGAGGTAGCCGATGGCCTGCCGGGGTTGACGGCCCTCGCGGATGAGCTCGACCTCGATCCGCTCTCCGGGCAGGTGCTCGGGGCTGAGGCCGTGGGCCACCTCCCGCAGGTCGACCACGGCCACGTCCCACCGGACGGCCTCGTCGACTACCGCGCTGGAGCAGGTCCCGATGCGCAGGCCCACCCGACGGGCCACGGTGAGCAATTTGATGACCAGATCGTCCACCTCGGGGACCTCGTCCCGGGCCAGGTGGACCGGCACCCCGAGCTCGCGCAGGGCTTCGACCGACTCCAGGCCGCGGCGAGCCCGCCGCGAGCTCACCGGGTCGGGGGCCTCGGCCACCGACCGGAGATGGTCGACCACGAACTGGGGGATCACCAGCCCCCCAGGCAGGAGGCCGTTCTTGCCCAGCACCATGAGGTACCGGTCCATGACGGCGGAGCCGTCCACCAGGAGCGCATGGCCCTGGGGAGGGGCCGACTGCGGGGCCAGGATGCGGGACAGGCCGGCAGCGGTGACGATCTGGCGTCCCTTGA
>DATCBL010000241.1:0-3353 GCA_036511875.1 Acidimicrobiales bacterium | reverse complement strand
CAGCATCGCACCCCCGCCTGGGGAAATTTCTTCAGGCCGCCCACCTGGAGGGTCAGTGATCGACCCGGACCCGCATGCCCTCCAGGAACCGGACCGCCCCCATCGTGGTGTGCCGGCACCGGATGGAGGCCAGCACGTCGAAGGCATGCTGGGCCCGGGGGAGCTCGACGGCGGCCACCGGCGACTGGGAGTGCAGCCGGAGCTCGGCCACGAAGTGCCGGGCCACGGCCAGCGGGACCAAGGTGTCGTTGACGCCGTGGAACACCAGCATGGGCGGTGCGGTGGTGGTGACCCGATGGTCCGGCGACGCCTGCTCGAACACGGTCGGGTGGTCCGAGCTGGAGGTCTTCATGACCCGCCGCTCCAGGAGGTCGAGGGTGCCGGGCCCGTAGGCTCCCGACCGCTCCGGGTCCCCGGTCATGTCGTAGACCCCGTAGTAGGGAACGCAGGCGGCCACCGAGGTGTCGAGGTCCTCGAAACCGGGCTGCCACTGGGCCTCACCAGGAGTGAGGGCCAGGAGGGAGGCGAGGTGGCCCCCGGCCGATCCCCCGGAGACGGCGATGAACCCGGGGTCGCCGCCGTACTCGGCGATGTGCTGGCGCACCCAGGCCACCGCCCGCTTGCAGTCCACGATGTGGGCCGGCCAGGTGGCCCGGGGACTGAGCCGGTAATTGATGGAGACGCACACCCAGCCCCGCTGGACCAGCTCGTGCATCATCGGGATGCCCTGCTGGCGCTTGTCACCGATCATCCAGGCCCCGCCGTGGATGTAGACCAGGACCGGCGCCCGCTCGGGCACCACCCCCCGTCGGGAGAGGATGTCCAGCTTGTGGCGGTAGTTCCCGTCCCCCCAGTAGTCGACGTTCCGTACCCGCCGGATCCCCCGGAACCGGAACGGGATGGCGATGACCAACCGCCACCAGTGGATCCACGCCGGGCGGCGGTCGTCGGCCAGCCCCAGCACGGCCCCTCCGGTGGCCCGCTCCAGGGCCTCGTCGACCAGGGCCCCGGCGCCGGCCGCCGCCACGGCGAGGCCGGCGAAGGCGACCGCGCCCAGGGCCGAGACGGCCAGGCCCGCCCATCCCGGCCAACTGGAGAAGGCCCCGTTGACGGCGAAGGCGACCACTCCCGCCACCTCGAGGGCCACCATGTGGACCGGCAGTTCCGAAGGGATCCAGCCCAGGGCGAAACTGGCCACGGTCCAGGGCTCACGGCGGGCCGGGAAGTAGGCGTTGACCGCCAGGATCGCGAAGACCAAGCTGACTGCGAGGAACACCCAGGCCACCCCTCCATACAACACGGTCCCGTCGGCACAGGGAAGCCTCTCGGCGGTCGGGGTCGGGATGGGCGTGCCGAGAGATCCGGGCCGCCGACCCGACCGAGAGCAGAACCGACCGAGAGCCGACAGGAGGTACCTGGACATGGAGCGACTCAGCGGGCTCGACGCCAGCTTCCTCTACCTCGAGACGCCGAGCCTCCACATGCACCTGGCCCTGACCCTGGTGTTCGACCCGTCGACGGTGCCCGGCGGCTACTCCTTCGACAAGATCAAGCGGTCCATCGAAGCCCGGCTGCCCTGCGCCCCGGTCTTCCGGCGGCGCCTGGTGGAGGTCCCCTTCCGCCTGGGCCACCCGGTGTGGGTGGACGACCCGGACTTCGACCTCGACTACCACGTGCGGCTGGCCGCCGTGCCCCAGCCCGGGGGGCTGCGCCAGCTGGCCGACCTGGCCGGAGACATCGCCGGCCGCCAGCTGGACCGGTCCCGGCCGCTGTGGGAGATGTGGATCGTGGAGGGCCTGGCCGGGGGGCGGATCGGCTTCATCGCCAAGATGCACCACTCCACGGTGGACGGGGTCTCCGGCGCCGCCCTGCTCTCGGTCCTGTTCGACCTGGCCCCCGAGCCGGCCCCGGACAGCCGCCCGCCGGAGCAGCCGGCCGACACCCGGGTCCCCTCGGGCCTGGAGCTGGTGAGCCAGGCCCTGATGGCCCGGGCCCACCGACCCTTCGACATCACCCGCGACCTGGTCAGGACCGGGCAGCGGGTCCTCGACGTGCGCCGCATCCGCCAGCTGCCCCGCAACCGGGCCCCCCAGGCCAAGGCGGCCCTTCCGCTGTCGGCTCCCCGGACCTCGTTCAACGGCTCGTTGACCTGGAGGCGGAGCGTGGCCCTGACCGCCATCGGACTGGACGACGTCAAGCGCCTCAAGAAGGCCACCGGCACCACGGTCAACGACGTGGTGCTGGCGGTGTGCACCGGCGCGCTGCGGGCCTTCCTGCTGGAGGGGGACGAGCTGCCGGACAAGCCCCTGGTGGCGGTGGTCCCGGTGTCGGTCCGCTCCGACCTCGACGACCCCCGGGGCTCCAACCAGGTGTCGTCCATGTTCGTGCAGCTCCCGGTGGAGCAGGCCGATCCGATCGAGCGGCTCCAGGCCATCCACGACGGGACCCTCGGGGCCAAGGAGGAGCACGAGGCGCTGGGACCGGACACCCTGATCACCTGGGCCGAGCACGCCACGCCGAACTTCTTCGCCAACGCCGCCCGGTTCTACTCGCGGATGCGGCTGGCCGACCGGCACCGGCCCATCGCCAATCTGGTCATCTCCAACGTGCCCGGACCCGACTTCCCGCTCTACCTGGGCGGCGCGGTGCTCGAAGCGGGCTTCCCCCTCGGCCCGGTCATCGACGGCATGGGCCTCAACATCACCATCATGAGCTACCGGTCCGTCCTCTACTGGGGGATCATCGCCAGCCCGGACAACATCCCCCGGGTGTGGAACCTGGCCGCCGACATCCCGCTGGCCCTGGACGCCCTCCTGCACTCGGCCGGGGAGGACCCGGCCACCTACCGATCGGCCGACGCCGCCGACGCCGTCCGGGCCTCGGGCATCGAGGTCGAAGAGGGCCGCGGCGCACCGGGCCGGTGAGACCGGTGGAGGTCGGGGCCCGGGGAGGTCAGGGCGAAGGGGCGACCGCCATCGACGAGGCCCCGGTGCACACCGGGATGGGCGGGCCGAAGGTCTCGGACCCGGGGTTGTAGGGGAGCACGGCGTCGAAGCCCACGACGACGAAGGCGCCGAAGCCCTGGGGCCCGAGCACGATGTCGGTGGGGTGCTCGGTCCCCGACGCCGCGGTGCCCGTCCCCTGGGGCGGGATCCGAACCGGTGTCGGGGGGCTGGCGAACGAGGCCACCGGCACCGGATTGACCCAGTTGTTGGCGGAGTCCACCACCAAAAGGGCACTGCCGTCCGGTTCGACGGCGAGGGCCGCCGGGTCGGAGATGCCGTAGTTGTCGAAGCTGGCCGGGGCGCCGACGGCCCCGCTGGCCGCGGTGATGGGCAGGACCCGACCGCCGT
>DATCBL010000240.1:0-13553 GCA_036511875.1 Acidimicrobiales bacterium | reverse complement strand
TCCCGGGGTTCGACCGACTCGGCCTGAACCCGACGCTCCCTCAGCAGGACCGCTCCACCACCAGGGCTTTCAGCAACGCGCCCCACTCGTAGGCCACGTCATAGGGCAGTCGGTTGCTCGTGTCGGCCACCGGGACCATCTCCAGCTGGACCGGGGTGCACCGCTCGAACAACATCCGGGCCCGGGTGGCCTGGGACCGCTCCGACACCACAATGATCCGGTGCCAGTGGCGCCGGGCCACCAGTCGGGCCACGTACTCGGCCTCCCCTCGGGTGTCGAGGGGGTCGGCGCGGAAGCAGATGAGTTGGATGCGCGGGACCGCTCGGGGGCAGGGAACCGCCTTCTCCCCCCCGAGGGAGATGACCGCCACCGGTGCGTATCCCGATCGGGCCAGTTGGATCGCCGACTTGGCCCGGAGCTGACCCGGGTCCCCGCCCAGGGCCACCACGGCGTCGGCCCGGGTGGGATGATCGGTGGGCGGCCACACGAACAGGCGCGGTGTGCCCACCACCAGGACGAACACCACCGCGCCGATCACCAGCAGCACCACCCGGCGCGTCCAGCGACGTGCCCGCGATGGCCGACTGCTCATGCGAGGACACTAACCGTGGTCCCCGCCCGGGACCGGCGCGGGAGAGGCGGCGCCGACGCCGGTTGGTACGCTGGTACCAGGGAGGATTCATGGACCGAACCCGACGACTCATCATCAGCTTGGCCCTCAACGGACTGCTGGTGGTCGTCCAGGTCGGGTTCGGGCTGGTCGCCCACTCCACCGGCCTGCTGGCCGATGCCGGCCACAACCTGGCCGACGTGGGCGCCCTGGTCCTCTCCCTGGTGGCGGTGCGCCTGGTGCTCCGGCCACCGAGCGCCGCCCGTTCCTTCGGGAACCACCGGGCCACCATCCTGGCGGCGTTGGCCAACGCCGCGCTGATCGGCGTGGTGACAGTGCTCATCGTCATCGACAGCGTCCACCGTCTCGGCCACCCCGAGCCGGTCCGGGCCGGCCTGGTGGTGGCGGTGGCCTCGATGGCCCTGGTAGTGAACGGGCTGGCCACCCTGGTCCTCCGCGACGGGACCCACGACCTCAACATGCGCTCGGCCGCCCTGCACATGGCGGGCGACGCCCTGGCCTCGCTGGCCGTGCTGGTGGCCGGCGTGGTCATGCTCGCCGTGCCCGCCGCCACCTGGCTCGACCCGGTCTCCGCCCTGGTGGTGGCGGCCATCATCGTCTACCAGGCGTGGCGGATCTTCGGCGACAGCATCGCCGTGCTCCTCGAGTCGACCCCGCCCGGCCTGGACCTGGACCGGTTGACCGGGGCCATGGCCGGGGTGCCCGGCGTGGGCGAGGTCCACGACCTCCACGTGTGGAACCTGTCCAGCGAGCTGCGGGTGCTCTCCGCCCACCTTGTGCTCACCGGCCACCCCACCCTCGAAAACGCCCAGGCCGTCGGCGAGAACGTCAAGGCGGCCATCGCCGTTCCCTTCGCCATCGCCCACTCCACCTTGGAGCTGGAGTGCGAGCGGTGCAACGACGACGACGATCCGTGCCGGATGGGTTCAGCTCCGGCCTTCCCGCTGGCCCACGCCCACCCAGAATGAGAGCTGCCCCACCCGGGGCGGCCACGGCCCCGGCCGACTGACACCCGGCGTGCCGACGGGGAACTGCCGTGCCCACACGGCCAAGGGCAGGTTGGAGTGACGCCGGCACCGTGCCTGGAGTGGACGAGGTGACCGGCCGACACTCGGAGGCGTCCCGGTGCTCGTGCTGAGACGAGGATCGGCACGACGGCACTCCGGCTCGATTGTCCAATCCTCGGTGCGGACCCGGCAAGGGGGATATCGTAACAGCGGTGACCAAACCCGGCGGCACCGCACCAGTCGAAGAACGCGCCTGCGGGCCTCCCGGCCCGCGGCTTCGTCCCGAGCCACGAAGCCGCGGGCCGGGGCCTGCTCCTGGCAAGACCGCCCCCGCTCCGGTCAAGATAGCCATCGCCTGCATCGTTCCGGCTCTGTACATGGCCGTTGTCTGGCACTACGCGGTCAACTCGTTCTGGCAAGACGATTGGGCGCTCCTTCACCTGTTGGATGCCACGAGGCATGGGCATCTGACACTCGGCCTGCTCTGGACCCAGTACAACGAGAACCGCATGTTGATTCCCAACCTCGCTTGGGTTCTCTTCGATCTCACGACGCACTCGGATACCAGAGCCGTCATGCTGTTCGATGCCGGCCTGTTGTCGGCAGGCTACGCCTTCGCCCTCCTCATCTGTCGACGCACCGTAGGCCGATGGCTCAGTTCGGTCGAAGTGGTCATCGTGGGACTCGTCTGGTTCAGTCTGGCCGACTGGGAGAACGCCTTCTGGGGCTTCCAGATGGCGTGGTACCTCATCATCTTCTTCTTCATGGCCATGCTTCTGGTGCTCTCACGGAAGGAGATCACCCCGGTGCAGCTGGTGATGGCCTCGGTGCTCGCCGGTGCAGCTTCGTTCTCTTCACTTCAGGGCCTCTTCGCCTGGCCGGTCGGCCTCCTGGTCATCCTGTGGTGTTCCATGGAGCGCACCCGCAAACTCTCCTACGCCATTACGTGGGTCGCCGTGGGAGCCATGGCCACCGCGCTCTACTTCTGGGACTACACCTTGCAAGGAGGCGGGAGCGTCGGTCTCGGGTTCGACATCAGGAATCCCGGACTCGTGGCCGAGTACTTTCTCGCTGCCGTAGGAAATGTCTTTCCCACCGGCGCCGGGTCGGTCTCCCTTCATGCTCTGGTCGGCGTCCCGCTGTGCTTGGCCGGCCTCTGGGTGCTGGTGGCCGCAGGACGGACCCGCCTACGGACCGCGGGCCCGCACACCCTTCCGTTTCCCGCCGCCCTCATCCTCTTCGCCCTCCTCTTCGACGCTTCGATTGCCCTGGGAAGAGCGAGCCTGGGAATGGTGGGGGCACTTGCGTCGCGCTACACCATGGCCAATCTCCTGCTCGTCCTGGGCATCATCCTGTTCGTCTTCGAGCGCATTCCGACGCGGCAGCACGAGCTTCGACGAACACCGCTCCTGCTCCGATTCGCCGGCACCGCGGCACTCGCCCTCATCCTGGTCGCCCAGATCGAATCCAGCGCGATCTACGGCCTCGATCATGCTCGCGCCACTTACCTGGAGCGCGTCCAGGGGGCGCGTATCGCCGTCAATCTCTCTGTCATTCCCGTCGCGGCGCGCGGCCAACTGGTGTCGACGTATCTCTTCGGCCCCTATCAGCAGGCCCCCATCAACTTCACGACCGTCCACCAGGACCAGCTCGGGGCGTTCGCACCGGGCCCGTATGAGCACTATCGAGCCTTGGGTGCACCCACCATGCTCGTCCGGCAAACGCTGGCCGCCTACCGCCGATCCCGCACGGCCTGGTGCCAGGCCGCCCTCGGAGAGACACTGACGCAGATCACGTCCCAAATGGGGCCGCCCACGGGTACTGACTTTGCCTTCTGGGCCGCGGTGCTCGGTAAGCATTTCCATACGGCGATCCCCTACGCCGAATGGGACGCCGGCAACGACGTCTTCGTGGCCCTCTTCGAGAAGGGCCTCGTGAATTCGCTGCTCGCCTATTCGGGGACCATCCCCCATCCGGCTACGGATCTTGATTGCCGTACGACGCGGGGATAACCCCTCTCGGCAACTCGCCGCCTGGTGCGTCGCCGGGTCGGCGGATTGGATCGCCAGCCGGCACCGAGTCAAACGTGTCGGTTCATCCAATTCGGTGGCCGTGACCACCTCCAAGCTGCTCCGCAGCTGTCAGTGTCGATGGGCGGCGGACGGGGGCTGTGCACCATTCGCCCACCCGTGGAACCGGTCCCGGACGCGACGCAGCCCCAAGTAACCGAGCGGCCGAAACCGCCCAAGCTCCTCGGGGCCACGTACACGGTGAGCCCGGTTTTGCCGGTCGCGAGCCGTGTCGGACGACCCGTACCAGGCTCCGAACCGCTGCACTCGAAGAGTGCCTCGGCCCGTCCCCGGACCACCACGCCGGTCCACCCTTGCTTCCGTCGGCCCTGTGAGGCGATCTTCCGATCAGGTCTTTCGACCCTCTCTTCCGACCCTCCCCCGGTGTCCGCCGGAGCTTCGGCTTTCCAACAAGTGTCATGGTGAACGCCCTCGTGACCAGGGTCAATAGCGCCTCGCGAAATCCCTACCTTTTCCTCAATATTTCTCATGCTGTCCCCAGGATGTCCCGAGATGTCCACCGTTCATCCCCAGGTTCGGGGGGTCCCACTTCCCCGAAGTGGTCCGTCTGAGCTAGCGTTTCCGGGCGATGGCCAGGGGTAGGGGGAGGGGGAATCGGGGGATGTCGGCGACGCCTTTGACATGTTGGCGCCCGAGGTCGCGCCCGGGCCGTGCGATCCGACCGTGGCGCCGATGACGCCGGACCCACCCGAGGTCGCCGCAGAGCGGCCGGAAGATCCAGACCCCGGCCCGCCGGCCACGGCCACCACCGGACCGGCACCGGTCCGACCGGCCCTGGCCGACCCGCCCGCTGGGCCGCTCGAGGCGGCGGAAGCAGACGCCAAGCCCATGACGGGGAGGAGACGCATCCCGGCGTGGGGCATCGCGGCGACGCTGGTGACCCTGGGGGTGGTCCTGGCCGTGCTGCTGTCGACCGAGCCGTGGGCCCACGCCCAGTCCACCCCGGTCCGCCACCCGGTCCACACCGCCAACCACCACCGGTCGTCCCTGGCCTTCACCTCGGCGGCCCCGGTAGCCCAGCCCCCTCCGACGGCGAACCCCTCGTCCCCAGGTCAGTTGGTCCCCTCTGGTGAGAACCGGTCCGATGCCTTCCTCTTCTCGGACCAGGGCCGGTACTACCTCTACACCAGCGGCACCACGGTCATCCCGTTCCTCAACATCCCGGTGTCGTCCACCACCGACTTCATCCACTGGAGCGCCCCGGTCGATGCCATGAAGACCCTGCCGGCGTGGGCGGCCGAGCCCTACACCTGGGCTCCCGACATCCACCGGTTCGGGTCGGAGTACGTGCTGTACTTCACCGGCTACCTCAAGGCCCTCGACGAGCAGTGCATCGGCGTGGCCACCGGCGCCACGCCCCTAGGACCGTTCACCGCCGCGCCCCAGCCCTTCATCTGCCAGTCGGGGCTCTCGGGGACGATCGACCCACGGGTGTTCACCGACAGCTCGGGCACCAACTGGATGCTGTTCAAGTCGGACCAGAACGCCCACGCCAGCCCCACGCCCACCACCCTGTGGTCCCAGCGGCTCACCGCCGACGGACTGGGCCTGGTCGGGAACCCGACGGCGCTGATGAGCCCGGACGAACCCTGGCAGGGGACGGTGATCGAGGCCCCCGACATGATCGAGGTCAACGGCGTCTACTGGCTGGCCTACGCCGCCAACTGGTTCAACCAGCCGGCCTACGGGATCGGGGTGGCCTGGTGCGCCGGACCGTCCGGGCCGTGCGCCGACGTCTCCAACCACCCCCTGCTCACCTCCAACGCCCAGGGGTCGGGCCCCGGCGAGCCGTCGTTCTACCAGGACGCCACCGGGGTCTGGATGCTGTACACCCCGGTCATGTCCCTCCCCGGCGACCCGCCCCGGCCGGTCTACGTCACCCGGGTCGGCTTCACCCCGGCCGGGGCCTACCTGGCCGCCGGAGGGCCGCCCCCGGCGCTCGGGGTCCCGACGGGCCGGAAGACCACCCGCTCAACCCCGTAGGCGCTGCAGCTCGGCCTGCACGGCCTGGGCGTCGGCCTGGCCCCGGGTGGCCCGCATCACTGCTCCGGTGAGGAAGCCGCTCAGCTTCTTCCGGTCGTCCTCGTCGCCGTCGCGGTACCGGCCCCACTCGTCGGGGTGGGCGGCCACCGCCTCGGCCACCGCCGAGACCAGCGAGTCCCCGGACATGGCCTCGAAGCCCTTGGCCGCGGCGATGGCCGCCGGCTCGCCGCCGTGGGCCAGCATCTCGGCCAGCACCGCCTTGGCCTGGGTGGCGGTGAGGCTCCCATCCGCCTCCATGGTCAACAGGGCGGCATAGGCCTCCTGGTCGAGGTCCCGGGCCGCCTCGGGGTCCTTGGCCGCCTCGTTGGCCGTCCGGGCCAGGGCCAGGCCGGCGGCCACCCCGGCGGCCACCGCGGCCACCACCAGCCGGTCGAGGCCGAGGTCGACGCAGGTGGCCACCAGGTCCACCTGGGCCCCGGAGGCCCCGCCGTCGAGCAGCTCCACCAGGCGGGCCCGCCGGACCGCGGGCAGGGGGTCCATGGTCTCGGCCACAGCCTGGATCCACTCGGCGTCGGGGACCAGGGGGACCAGGTCCGGCTCGAGGAAGTAGCGGTAGTCGTAGGCGTCCTCCTTGGACCGGAGGGCCACGGTGCGACCGGCGTCCTCGTCCCAGTGCCGGGTCTGCTGGACCACCCGGTCGCCGGCCTCGAGGAGGGAGATCTGCCGGTCGGCCTCGAACTCGATGGCCCGACCGAGGGAGCGGACCGAGTTGAGGTTCTTCACCTCGCACCGGGTGCCGAAGGGATCGTCCGCCGAGCGCCGGACCGACACGTTGGCGTCGACCCGCATCGAGCCCTCCTCCATCTTCCCGTCCGACGCCCCCGAGGCCACCAGCACGGCTCGCAGCTCGGTGGCGTAGGCCCGGGCCTGGGCCGACGACCGCAGGTCCGGGGCGCTCACGATCTCCACCAGCGGGACCCCCGAGCGGTTGTAGTCCACCAGCGAGTAGTCGGCCCCGTGGATCCGTCCCGAGGCCCCGGCGTGGGTGGTCTTCCCGGTGTCCTCCTCCATGTGGGCCCGCTCGATCCCCACCCGCGAGCCGTCGGGGAGGTCGAGGTGGCCCTCCACGTTGATCGGCTCGTCGTACTGGGTGATCTGGTAGTCCTTGGCCTGGTCGGGGTAGAAGTAGTTCTTCCGGTGGAAGGTCGACGGCCGGATCTCGCAGTTGAGCGCGGTACCGATGGCCATGGCCAGCTCCACGGCCCGCTGGTTGATGACCGGGAGCGAGCCGGGCAGGCCCAGACAGACCGGGCACACGTTGGTGTTGGGCTGGTCACCGAACATGTTGGGGCAGCCGCAGAACAGCTTGGTGGCCGTCTTGAGCTCGCAGTGGACCTCGAGGCCCACCACCAGCTCCCACCCGGGCTTCACGAGCGGGCCCCGGTGGCCAGGACCGGCGGGTCGAGGGTGGGGGCCGCCGCCTCCACCACCGCCGCCACCCTCATGAGCGTCCCCTCGGACAGGGCCGGGCCGAGCAGCTGGACCCCGACCGGCAGCCCGTCGTCCCCGGGACCGAAGGGGACGCTGATGGCCGGATGGCCGGCCAGGTTGCTCGGGATGGTGCAGACGTCGGACAGGTACATGGTCAGCGGGTCCCCGGTCTTGGCCCCGAGGGGGAAGGCGGTGGTCGGGGCGGTGGGGCCGAGCAGGACGTCGCAGCGCCGATAGGCCTGGTCGAACCCGGCGATGATCCGGGTGCGGACCCGGAGGGCCTGGTTGTAATAGGCGTCCATGTACCCGGCGGACAGGACGTAGGTGCCGAGCATGATCCGCCGCTTGACCTCGGGGCCGAACCCGGCCGACCGGGTGGCCGTGTTCATGGCCACGGTGTCCTCGCCCTCCACCCGCAGCCCGTAGCGCACCCCGTCGTAGCGGGCCAGGTTGGACGACGCCTCGCCCGGAGCGATGAGGTAGTAGGCCGAGAGCCCGAGGGTGACCTCGGGGACCGACGCCTCCTCCACCCGGGCCCCGGCGTGGGCCAGGGCCTCGGCGGCCTGGTGGACCCGGGCGGCCACGTCGGGGTCGGCGCCGTCGAGCAGCTCGGTGAGCACCCCGACCGTCAGCCCGGCCACCCCGTCGTCGAGGATGGAGAGGACCCTCGGGGTGGGGCGGTTGAGCGAAGTGGAGTCGGCCGGGTCGTGACCGCCGATCACGTCGAAGAGCAGGGCGGCGTCGGCCACGGTGGTGGCGATCGGCCCGATCTGGTCGAGCGAGCTGGCGAAGGCCACCAGGCCGTAACGGGACACCGTGCCGTAGGTGGGCTTCATCCCCACCACCCCGCAGAGGGCGGCGGGCTGGCGGATCGATCCCCCGGTGTCCGAGCCGAGGGCCAGGGGGACGAACCCGGCGGCCACCGCGGCGGCCGATCCCCCCGACGACCCCCCGGGGACCCGGCCGGTGTCGTGGGGGTTGCGGGTCGGCCCGAACGCCGAGGTCTCGGTGGAGGACCCCATGGCGAACTCGTCCATGTTGGTCTTCCCGACCACCACCGCCCCGGACCGCTCCAGGCGGGTCACCACCGTGGCGTCGTAGGGGGGCAGCCACCCGTCGAGGACGCGCGACGAGCAGGTGGTGGGCACGCCCCGGGTGCACAGGTTGTCCTTCAGGGCCACCGGCACCCCGGCCAGCGGCCCCGGGTCGTCGCCGCCCCCCACGATGCGGTCCACCTCGGCGGCCCGGGTGCGGGCCCGGTCGGCCATGACCAGGTTGAAGGCGTGGACCCGGTCGTCCCCGGCGTCGATGGCGGCCAGGTGCTCCTCCACCACGTCGACGGCCGAGCGGGCCCCCGACCGGACGGCGTTGGCTAGGAACATCGAAGGGCGGGGGGCGCTCACGGGGCCTCCCCGAGGATGCGGGGCACCCGGAACCGGTGGTCCTCCACCGACGGGGCCTGGCCCAGCACCTCCTCCCGGTCGAGGCAGGGACGGACCTCGTCGGGGCGGAGCACGTTGGTCACGGCCATGGCATGGGCGGTGGGCTCGACGCCGACCAGGTCGAGGGAGGCCACGTCGGCCGCGTGGTCGAGCACCTGGGCCAGTTGGTCGGTGAACAGGTCCAGCTCCTCCTCGGTCAGAGCCAGGCGGGCCAGGTCGGCCACGTGGGCCACGTCGGCCCGGGTGATCCGGTCGGGAGTGCTCATCGGGGGGTCCGGGCCATCAGGCGGGCGAGGCGCCGGGACCGCCCATGGTCTCTCGAGCGAAGGCCACCACCCGCTCCTCGACCAGGGCGGCGTCGTGGTCCAGGGTGGCCACGTGATAGCTGTGCTCGAGGTGGAGCCGCTCCAGCGGGCCGCCGTACTCACGGACCAGGATGTCCCCCGAGACCGGGTCGACGGTGTGGTCCACCCGGCTGGACAGCAACAGGGCCGGGCAGTGGATCTCCGAGAGGGCCTCGACCACGGTCTCCAGGCCCTCGGCCAGCGACAGGGCCGGGGCCAGGGGCAAGGAGGGGTAGGCGGACTCCACCGGCCCCTCCTTGGCGATGTCCGAGCCGACCCCGTCGATCACCTCGACGCCCTCGGCCAACAGCCCCCGTCCCATCTCCCGCATCTCGTCGGAGGGCGGGTCGATCATGGGGTTGATCACCGCCACCCCACTGATCTCGGGATGGTGCTCGGCCAACCAGCAGGTCAGCGCCCCGCCCACCGACAGCCCGACGACCACCACCTTCTCGCACCGGTCGGCCAGGTCCTGGTAGTGGGCCTCGGCGGCCCCCGACCAGTCCTTCCATCGGGTGGGGATCAGGTCCTCGACGGAGGTCCCGTGCCCGGGGAGCAGGGGCAGCTCGACGGTGAAGCCGGCGGCGGCAAGCGCCTGGGCCAGGGAGCGCATGGACTGGGGGTTGCCGGTGAACCCGTGCAGGACGAGCACGCCGTGGGAACCACCGGGGGCGGACCACGGCTCGGCGCCGGGAATGATCGGAGCGGTCACGGAACCGGATGCTACCGGCCCTCCCGGCCCCCGACCGCCACCCCGGGGGCCCGTGCCCGGACGCCCGGGGCGCCCCGGGCGCGCCGGGCGCGCCGGGTTAGTCTGGTCGGCCAGACGACCACACCCGACGGGCAAGGAGCAGTACACCGATGGCCACCTATCAGTTCCTCAGCGACGAATGGCTGGACGAGGCGCGGTCCATCCGGGCCGAGTTCGACGGCCAGGGCGCCACCATCGAGCACTCCATCCGGATGAACCTGGTCATCGGGGAGGTCCCGTTCGGCGAGGGGTCGGTGCTGGCCCACGTGGACACCTCCACCGGCGAGCTGGTCCTCGACACCGGCCACATCGACCCGGTCGACCTCAAGGTCTCCCTCGACTACGACGTGGCCAAGGCCATCCTGGTCGAGGGCAACCCCCAGGCCGGCCTCCAGGCCTTCATGTCCGGGAAGATCAAGGTGGAGGGGGACATCGCCAAGCTGATGGCCCTCCAGACGGCCACCCCCGATCCCGCCGCCGCGGCGATCGCCGCCCGCATCCTGGCCATCACCGAGTAGGG
This sequence comes from Acidimicrobiales bacterium, assembly GCA_036511875.1. Classification (GTDB taxonomy): domain Bacteria; phylum Actinomycetota; class Acidimicrobiia; order Acidimicrobiales; family RAAP-2; genus Bog-756. The sequence continues at coordinate 3,294 of DATCBL010000240.1, read as the reverse complement.
CCGTCGCCGGGCCGGCCCCCAGGGTCCCGGCCGTCAGGCCGCCGGGGTGTCCAGCGTGGCCGCGACCCCCGCCCGGCCCGGCCGCGGGGTGTTGCGGACGAAGAAGCCGCACACCCCGGCCAGCACCGCCCCGACCGCCCCGACCGCGTAGGCGCGGTGGAACGAGGCCAGGGAGCCCACCCCGCCGTGGGCCGACGCCTGCACCGTCACCATCACCTGGATACCGGCCACGATCCCGATCTGGGTGATCAGCTGCTGGGCCGCGCTCATCACGCCGAGCTCGTCGGCGGCCACCTCGTTGGAGGCCGAGGACACCGTGGACGGCGTGGAGAGGCCGTTGCCCACCCCGGAGAGGGCCAGGGCCACCAGGATGACCACCAGGGACGGGCTGGCCCCGAGCTGGGTGAAGACCACCATGGACACCGTGAGGGACAGCGCTCCGGCCAGCACCAGTGACCGCTCCCCCACCTTGACGGCGGCGTAGCCGGCCGCCGGGGCGACCAGGGAGAACATCAGCGGTCGGGCCGTGGAAACCAGGCCCGCCCGCGTCTCGCTATAGCCGTAGACCCCCTCCATCAGGATGGGGAAGAGGAAGAACCCGCCCATGTAGGAGAAGTTGACGAAGGTCCTGGCCCCCAGGGGGAAGACGAAGTTGCGCATCCGGAAGTAGCGCAGGGGGATCAGCGGGCTCGGGGCCCGTCGCTCGTGGAGGACGAAGGCCACACCGGCCACCACGCTCAGGGCGAAGACGCCCACGGTGGCCGGGGCGGTGACGCCCCACGACGGCGCCTCGTTGAGGGCCAGCAGGCCGGCGGTCACGCACAGCGCCAGGGTCCACGACCCGGTCCAGTCGAGCTGGCTCCAGGGGCTGGCCGGCTCCCCGGGGACTTCCCCTCCCCCACCGCCGGCGTCGACCTGGCCATCGGACGGCTCGACGGGCCCCTCCTCATGGTCAGCGGCCGCATGGTCAGCCGGGTTGGCCCGGTCGTGGGTGGGCAGCACCACCACGGCCAGCAGGGCAGCGATGGCCATCAGGGGCAGCTCCCCCCAGAACAGGGCCCGCCACCCGAAGTACTGGATGATGGGGGCGCCGATGGTCACCCCGAGCACCGGACCCCCGGCGCCGACCAGGGCCCACCACCCCATGGCCTTCACCCGGTCCTCGTGGGAGAAGGCCTGGAGGACCAGGGCCATCGACGCCGCCCCGGTCGCCGCCCCCTGGACCCCGTCGAACAGCCGGGCGGCGATGAGCACCCCGGCGGTCGGGGCCGAGGCGGTGAGCACCACGCTGACCGCGGCCCCGGACAGGCCCCAGAGATAGAGCCTCCGGTAGCCCCGGAGGTCACCGAGCTTCCCGAGCACCGGAGCGGCCACCCCGAAGGCCAGTAGGGGCCCGGTGGACGTCCAGGTCAGCGTGGACACCGTGGTGTGGAGCTGGTGGGCCACCTGGGGCAGGGCCACCACGAAGACGGTGAAGGTGATGTTGACCGAGAGCAGGCCGGCCAGGACGGTCCACAGCACCCACCACTGGTAGCGGTCCGAACGGGTCAGGCGGCGGTGGATCCGGTGGCGGAACAGGAGGGGCCACGGCACCACGATGCCGCCCTCGGCTCCGGCACCGGTGCCGCTGAGCAGGGTCTCGGCCGACCGCACCTCGTCGGGCTGGAAGGCCCGGTCCCCGCCGGGACGGTCGGGCCCCCGCACGGGGGACATCCCTCAGCCTCCGAGCCGGTGCATCTCCGCCTGCAGCTCGGCCACCGTCCAGCGGTCGTTCTTCTCGATGGTCTCGGTCATCGTCCAGGGCTGGAACAGGCGCACCTCGCCGCCCTGGACGAAGAAGACCCGACCGGTGGCCGGGCACGACTCGGTGGCCAGATAGGCGGCCAGCGGGGAGACGTTGGCGGGGTCCCAGCTGTCGAACACCGAGGCGTCGGCCGGGGCCCGGACGATGTCGGACAGCCCCGGGGTCTGCTCGGTCATCCGGGTGCGGGCGGCCGGGGCGATGGCGTTGACCCGGACGCCGTAGCGGACCAGCTCCTCGGCGGCGATGGCGCTGAAGGCGGCGATGCCGGCCTTGGCCGCGCCGTAGTTGGACTGGCCCGGGTTGCCCAGCAGCCCCGAGGTCGACGAGGTGTTGATCACCGCCGCCTTCACCTCCCGGCCCGCCTTGGTTTGCTCGCGCCAGTAGGCCGCGGCGTGCCGGGTGGGGACGAAGTGGCCCTTCAGGTGGACGTGGATCACCGAGTCCCACTCAGCCTCGGACATGTTGACCAGCACCCGGTCCCGCAGGATGCCGGCGTTGTTGACCAGCACGTGGAGGTCACCGAAGGCCTCGACCGCGGTGTCGATCAGGCGCTGGCCCCCTTCCCAGTCGCAGACGTCGTCGGAGTTGGCCACCGCCTCGCCCCCGGCCGCCCGGATCTCGTCCACCACCTGCTGGGCCGCCGACCGGTCGTCGCCCGAGCCGTCCACCGCGCCACCCAGGTCGTTGACCACAACTCGGGCGCCCTCGGCGGCGAACAGCAGGGCGTGCTCCCGACCGATGCCGCGGCCGGCCCCGGTGATGATGGCGATGCGCCCGTCGAGTGCTCCCATGTTGGTCGGTCCCCCTGTAGTGCCGAGCTCCGGTGACGGCGCACCCACCGGGAGTGAGCGCCCGCCGGTGTGGGACCACGTTGGCAGGGGCCCCGCTCCCCGGTCAAACCGGACGGGCCCCCTCGGCCGACCGGACCACCACCGGGACGGGCCGGTCCACGGCCTGGCCCAGCCCCTCATCCACCACCGCCGCCACCATCCGCCGGACCCGCCCCCGGTCCCCGGCCACCAGGACGTACTCGGTGTTGCGGAGGTGCGACACCGCCCCCACCTTGCGCCCGTGGCGGTCGTGGATCCCGATCCGGGCCCCCACGTAGCGGGCGGAGTCGAAGGCCAGCACCTCGACGTGGCCCCGGCCCGAGCAGAGCCCGTGCAGCTCCTCGAAGCTCAACCACGACTCGTTGTTGTAGGACAGGACCACCACGTCGGCCCGCACCTCGGCGATGACCCCGGCCAGGGCGGCCGGCATGCTCCGCCGGCCGTTGAACGGGCTCCGGCGGTCGGGGTCGCGGAGGTCGACCCGCTTGCAGGCCACCCCGTAATGGGAGGGGGCGTCCCAGGCCACGATGGTCTCCCAGACGTGGTAGTTCGAGTCGTACCGGTGCTGGTTGTAGGGCGGGTCGAGGTAGGCCAAGTCCACCTCGGGGAGCGCTGCCGAACCCACCAGCGCACAGGCATCCCCCCGCACGGCCCGACCCG
>DATCBL010000239.1:0-3481 GCA_036511875.1 Acidimicrobiales bacterium | reverse complement strand
GAGATCTGTGACCGCTACGGCGTGCTTTTGGTGTCCGACGAGGTGATCTGCGCCTTCGGACGGCTGGGCCACTACTTCGGCGCCGAGCGCTACGACTACGAACCGGACATCGTGACCATGGCCAAGGGCCTGACCAGTGGGTACTCGCCCCTCGGGGCCATGGCCGTCAGCGACCGACTGGTAGAGCCGTTCCTCGCCGGCGAGAGCTTCCTCCACGGCGTGACCTTCGGCGGCCACCCGGTGAGCACCGCGGTGGCCCTGGCCAACCTCGACGTGTTCGAGAAGGAGGGGCTGCTCGACAACGTGCGGGACCACGAAGCCGAGTTCAAGGCGGCCCTCGACACCCTCTCGGACCTGCCCATCGTGGGGGACGTCCGAGGGGCGGGCTACTTCTACGGGATCGAGATGGTCAAGGACAAGGACACCCGGGAGACGTTCAGCGACGACGAGGCCGAGCGGCTGCTCCGGGGCTTCCTGTCCGGCGCCCTCTACGAGGCCGGGCTGATCTGCCGGGCCGACGACCGGGGCGACCCGGTGGTGCAGCTGGCCCCCCCGTTGACCTGTGGTCCCGAGGAGTTCGAGGTGATGACCGGCATCCTGCGGGCGGTGCTGACCGAGGCGTGGAAGCAGCTCTGAGCCCACCCCCGGGCGAGCGGTACCGAGAACTCTCGCTGTGGTGGGACCGGCTCCCCGACCCCATCGGGGTCCGGCCGCCGCTCGCCGGCGACCTCGACGTGGACGTGGCCGTGGTGGGGGGAGGCTTCACCGGCCTGTGGACGGCCTACTACCTGGCCGAGGCCGACCCCACCCTGCGCATCGCCGTCGTCGAGCGCGACGTGGTGGGCTTCGGGGCCTCGGGCCGGAACGGGGGGTGGTGCTCGGCGCTGTTCGCCGTGCCCGAGGCCCGCCTCGACGAGGTGGGTGGGCCCGGTGCGGGGGCCGCCCTCCGGCGGGCCATGGTCGACACGGTCGGCGAGGTGGGCCGGGTGGCGGCGGACGAGGCCATCGCCTGCGGCTTCACCCACGGGGGCACGGTGGTGCTGGCCCGCAACGGGGTCCAGCTCGAGCGGGCCGGCGGCCAGGTGGCCGGGGCCCGGGCGGCCGGCATCGGGCCGGAGGAGCTCCGTCTGCTCTCGGCCGCCGAGGCCTCCTCAATGGCCCGGGCCACCAACGTGCTGGGCGGGACCTACACCCCCCACTGCGCCGCCGTCGACCCGGCGCGGCTGGTGCGGGGGCTGGGCCAGGCGGTGGAGCGGCGGGGCGTGACCATCTACGAGCAGACGGCGGCGAGGTCGGTCCAACCGGGCGCGGTGGTGACCGAGGGGGGCACGGTACGGGCCCCGACGGTGGTGCGGGCCACCGAGGGGTACACCCGGACCCTCCGCGGCGAGGAGCGCACCCTGGTGCCGGTGTACTCGCTGATGATCGCCACCGAGCCCCTGTCCGACCAGTTCTGGGCGCGGGCCGGACTGGCTGGGCGGGAGACCTTCGCCGATCACCGCCATCTGGTCATCTACGGCCAGCGCACCGAGGACGGCCGGATGGCCTTCGGGGGGCGGGGGGCGCCCTACCACTTCGGGTCGGCCATCCGATCGCAGTACGACCGCGACACCGACGTCCACGAGGCCCTGCGCCAGACGTTGGTCGACCTGTTCCCGGCCCTGGCCGGGGTCGAGATCACCCATCGCTGGGGTGGTCCCCTCGGGATCGCCCGCGACTGGTTCACCTCGGTCGGGCTCGATCCGGCCACCGGAGTGGCCTGGGCCGGGGGCTACGTGGGCGACGGGGTGTCGACCACCAACCTGGCCGGGCGGACCCTGCGCGACCTGATCCTCCGGCGCGACACCGAGTTGACCCGCCTGGCCTGGGTCGGGCACCGATCCCGGCGGTGGGAGCCCGAGCCTCTGCGCTACCTGGGGATCAACGCCGGGCTGCGACTGGCCGCCCGCGCCGACCGGGCCGAGGAGCGGTCGGGGCGGGCCAGCTGGCACGCCGGTGCCCTCGACCGGGTCGTCGGTGGGTAGGTTCGCTCCGATCGGTCCTCGCTCATCCGCACTGGACTGATCCGGCGCTGGACCGATCCGGCGCCGGACCGATCCGGTGCCGGACTGATCCGGTCGGCGTGATCAGTCCCGGTCGGGATGGAGGATGTGGGGGTGGATGGTCCCCTGGGCGGCCAACGAGCCGGACCGACCTCCCCCGGGCCCGCGGAGCAGCCAGGCGCATCCCACCGCCAGGAGGGCACCGGCCAGCGGGCCGGCGACATAGAGCCAGAAGTGGGAGAAGTCGGCCGAGACCAGATCGGGCCCGAAGGTACGGGCCGGGTTCATCGATCCGCCGGACAGGGGGCTGGCCCACAGGCCGGCCAGGGCGATGTAGCTGCCGACCCCGATGGCTCCGAACAGCCCGACCTGTTGCGCACCCGACGCCGTGCCCAGGATCACGCTGACCAGACCCATAGTGATCACCGCCTCCAACAAGAAGGCGTCGAGGCTCGAGTGGCTCGGGGCGGGATAGGTCGAGCCGTACCGGGCCGAGACGTGGATCACCCCCTGGAGGAACCAGGCGGCCAGGCAACCCCCAGCCAGCTGCACGACCACGTAGCCCGGGACCCGAAGCCAGCGGAAGTCACGTCGCAGGGCGAACCCGATGCTGACGGCCGGGTTGAGGTGGGCCCCGGAGACCTTGCCCATGAAGAGGATCACCGCCATCACCATCAGCCCGGGGGCCACCACCGCCGCCGAGCGGCCGACGGTCCCGGGGAAGGCCCGGTCCATCATGGGGCCACCGGCGGCGACCAACACCAGCAGGAAGGTGCCCAGGAACTCGGCGAAGAGACGACGCCACTCCTGAGTCGGGTCGTCGAAGGCCCGGATCATCTCGGTCAGGCGCTGCTCGGCGCTCTGGACGGGGAACTGCCCGTCGCCTGGGCTGTCCCCCACGAACCGCACGCCGGGGAGTTCGTGCTGATCGGTCATGGAGCGCTCACCACTGCTCAGCGTACCGACGACGTCGGCCACCGGGTGGGAGCGCACCGCGACCGGCGGGCCGACGCCGGCCCTCGCCTACCCGGCCGGCACCTGGTCGGAAGGAAGGGCGGCTCTCACTATTCGTACCCGGGCAAGTAGAGGGCCAGGAGGCGACGCCGACCGGTGGCAAGCTTCTCGACCGCGGCCTAGGCGCCGACGGCGGAGGTTCGGCCCGATCCTGGGGAGGTCACGCTCGCCGGGCCCGCAGGACCGCCTCCGTGGGCCCGATGGCCGAAACCGGTCCGGCGCTCGCCGGCCACCGTCAGTGGTCGGGGCCGGATCCCGGTGAGCCGATCCACCCGTCCTGGAGCCCCTCCGGATCTTGGGGACCGGGAGGGTCGCGCCACCGGGGAGGACCGGAAGCCACCCGAGCAGATCATCCTCAAGCGGGCTGGGGGGCGACGACTCCCAGGGTCGGGATCCGCCGAGCCGGCTAGCCGGCGCCCAGGAAC
>DATCBL010000238.1:0-2357 GCA_036511875.1 Acidimicrobiales bacterium | reverse complement strand
GCCGGCCACCGGCGCCTCCACTCGAGGGCACTAGGGATAAGAGGGTCAGCGTGGACACATCCGCACATATCGTGGGTACCGGCATCACCCCCATGAACCGGAGGGATCGCACCGCCGTGGAGATGGCCCACCAGGTGGTGGCCGATGCCCTGGCCGACGCCCAGGTCGACCCGGCTGACGTCAACCTGGTGGTCTTCGGCAATGCCACAGCCGGACGGCTGCTCGACCAGGGGTGCATCCGGGGCCAGACGTTCCTCCTGCAAGCCGGCCTGCGGAACGCTGGCATCGTCAACGTGGACAATTCGTGCGCCGGAGGCTCCTCCGCCCTGCATCTGGCCCGCCTGGCCACCCTGGGCGGCACCCGCACAGTGCTGGCCGTCGGCGTGGAGAAGATGTGGACCGGGGACCGTGGTGAGACCCTGGCCGGCATCGAGGACGGCGTTCCCCTGGCCGACCGGATCCGCATGCACGAGGAGCTCGAGAATCCCTCGGGCTCGGTCCTCATGGCCCTCAACGCGGCCTGGGCCGTCGACCTGATGGAGGAGCGGGGAGCGACGGTGGAGCAGTTCGCCGCCGCGGCCGCCAAGGCCCGCAAGCACGGCGCCCTCAATCCCAACGCCCAATTCCAGACCGAGGTGAGCGCCGAGGAGGTGCTCGGCTCGGCCTCGATCGTGTGGCCCCTCACCCGGCTCATGTGCTCCTCGTTCACCGACGGGGCGGCCGCCGTGCTGCTGTCAGCCACGGCCCGGCCGGGAGCCCCCCGCATCCGATCCAGCACCATCCGGTCGGGGAACGGCGACATCGACTACCACGACCGGATGACCGAGGCCGGGGCCGCGGCGTGGGACGACGCCGGCATCGACCCGGCCGACGTGGACGTCGTCGAGCTCCACGACGCCACCAGCCCCGAGGAGCTCTACGCCCTGGAGTCGCTGGGCTTCTACAAGCCGGGCGACGCCGGCCCGGCCACCGTGGCGGGGGACACCTCCCTCGGGGGCCGGGGGGTGACCGTCAACGCCAGTGGCGGGCTTGTGGCCCGGGGCCACCCCCTCGGGGCCACCGGCATCGCCCAGGTGGTCGAGCTCACCGCCCAGCTCCGTGACGAGGCGGGCCCGCGTCAGGTCGAGGGGGCCCGATTGGCGGTGGCGGCCAATACCGGTGGCATGATCGGGACCGAGGCCGGACGGGCAGATGCGGCCTTCATCGGAATCCACGTACTCGAGGCAGGCTGACCATGAGCACCACCCCATCGTGAACACCACCCGCGGCGGCATCGTGACCGGGTGGGGCATCTCGGTGCCCGACAAGGTGGTCACCAACGACGACCTGTCGGTGACCATGGACACCAACGACGCCTGGATCCGCGAGCGGACGGGCATCCGGGAGCGGCGCATCGGCGGGACGACATCCCAGTTGGCCATCGACGCCGGGTTGGCCGCGTTGGCGAAGGCCGGCCGGCGACCCGACGAGATCGACGGGGTGATCCTGGCTACCACCACGCCGGACCAGATCGTGCCCGGCACCTCGGCCACGGTGCAGGACGGCATCGGCGTGCCGGGCGGGGCCTTCGACGTGAACGCCGCCTGCTCGGGGTTCGTCTACGCCCTGACCGTGGCCCACGGGATGCTGGCCATCGGCGCCGAGCGGCTGCTGGTCATCGGCTCCGAGACACTCAGCCGGATCACCGACTGGGACGACCGGTCGGTGGCCGTCCTGGTCGGCGACGGGGCCGGGGCCGTGGTGCTCGAGGCGGTGGACGGTCCGGGGCAGCTGCTCTCCTGGGTGCTCGGCTCCGACGGCTCGCTCCGTCACCTGCTTAAGTGCGATCACGGCGGCTACCTCTACATGGACGGCAAAGAGATCTTCCGGAAGGCCGTGCGGGCGGTGGTGGAGTCGTCCGAGCAGGCCATCGCCGAGGCCGGGCTGGCCGTCGCCGACATCGACCTGATGGTGCCCCACCAGGCCAACCTGCGGATCATCACCGCGGCCGCCCAGCGGCTGGGCATCCCCGAGGAGAGGGCCGTGGTGGTCATCGACCGCTACGGCAACACCTCCTCGGCCTCGATCCCCCTGGCCCTGGTCGACGCCCTGGACACCGGGCGCCTGGAGAAGGGCCACCACGTCCTGCTCACCGGGTTCGGGGGCGGCATGACGTGGGCCAGTGCCGTGCTGCGCTGGGGCGGGTGACCAGGGGCATGGCACCATCCCTGGTGGTGCTGGCCGCGGGCATGGCCCGCCGCTACGGCGGGTGCAAGCCTCTGGCCCCGATCGGGCCCAACGGCGAAGCGGTCATCGACCTGCTGGTGAGTGACGCCATGGCCTCGGGCTTCAGCCCCGTGGTCCTGGTGCTCCATCCC
>DATCBL010000237.1:0-12272 GCA_036511875.1 Acidimicrobiales bacterium | reverse complement strand
TCGGGGTCGACGCCATGCCGGTCACCGGGGCGGCCAGCCCCGGGGGCACCAGCGTGGCCGGGGCCACGAACATGCGGCGGGCCCCACCGCACGAGTAGTCGGTGCATCCCGGCAGCCAGGCCGAGTAGTCGATCATCCACGCTCCCGAGGCATCCTGGAACAGCGAACCGCCTCCCGGACCGGCGGCCGAACCATAGGACGACAAGATGGGGGTCGGCTGGAACTGGGCACAGGGGCCGGTCGGACCGGCGCAGGTGGCATAGGTCTCGGAGTAGGACGTCGAGTTCCAGATGCCCGTGGAGAACAGGAGGAAGTAGGTGCCGTCCGCGTAGACCATGTCGGGATTCTCGATGGTGGTCTCGAAGGGAAAGTCGGTCATGTCCTGGGCCAGGAGCTGCTGGGGTGATCCCACCAGGGACAGGCCGTCGCTGCTCAGCTGTTGGGACCAGAGGTAGGCGGGCTGGGACGAACCGCCGTCGTTGGACTTCCAGACCAGGTAGGCGTGACCGGTGACCGGGTCGACGAACGGACTGGGGTCGATGGCCCCGCCCAGCCCGCCCTGGCACGACAGCGGCTGGGTCGAGTGGTCGGTGAACACCGGGCTCGCGGGGGAGAGGGTGGCGGCGGTGGCCACCGAGAGGCAGTCCCACCCGGTGTCGGCGGCGTGGCCGTCCTGGGCGGCGTCGTAGTAGAGGAGCCACCTCCCTCCCCAGAAGAAGACGCCGGGGGAGGTCTGGGTGTCGGGCTGCTCCCAGGCCGGAACCACCGGCAGCGCGCTCGACCCGTAGTCGTGCCCGGTGAAGGATCCCCATCCCGACTGCGGCGATCCCGAAGTGTCCACCAACGCCTGCAGGTGGTTGCCGAGGGCCGTCCCGGTGGTGAAGGCGTAGTAGGTCGAGCCGCTGAGGACCACGTCCGGGTCCGGGGCGTCCTGATTGAAGGCCGGCGCCGCCGTGGGCTGGACGCTCAGCCCCCCGAGGGACAAGGCCGACGCCGGATGGTGGGATGCGCCCGCGCCCAGCACCACCACGGAGGCCACCACGCCCACCAGGACGGCCACCGCCGAGCGGGCTCCGACACGGCGTGGCCACCGGGTCCCGGCCGTCGGATTGCCACTGCGAGGTCGGACCATTGGGGGGTGTATCGGCAGCTTCGGCCCCCAGCCCAAGCCCCAACCTGTGGCCAGGCGGTGACGGGGGAGCGGGCCGGCCACACCGACACCCGATCGACCGCCGGGCGGGTCGGCCCGGTACGGTGGTCGGTCGGGTCGGATCCGTCCCCACGCTGCACTCGGGCGTGGGGCGGCCAGGCTGGCGCCATCGCACTCACAAGGGGGGAGACCACCATGACGAAGCCGGAGGGACGCACCTGGGTGAGGGGCGGCGATCACCTGGACCCGGTGGGCCGGGACGAGTCCCGGACCGAGGACCGTCACCGCCCACCCCGGCCCGTCGAGCGGGTGGGGCCGTGACCGCCCCGACCGGGGGGAGCCGGGCCGGACGCCCGCCCCACACCGTCGATCCCGGCGACGAGCAACGCCACCCGCCGGGCCCCGAGGACCTCTGGAACGAGTCCTACTACCTCGACTTCGTGACCGACGACGCCAGGGTGGCCGGCTACGCCCGGATCGGGCTCTACCCCCACCTCGGGGTGACCTGGTGGACCACCATGCTCGTGGGGGTCGGACGCCCGCTGGTGGCCTCGGTGGCCTATGACCTTCCCGTGGCCGGGGGGACCGGGCTCCGGATCGACGCCGACGGCGTCGAGATGAGCGCCCCGGTGGATGAGCCCCTGGCCGCCATGAGCCTCCGGGGCACGGCGCCGGCCCGCCGCCACGACCAGCCCGAGGCCATCTACCGGGGTTCGCCCGGCGACCCCACCACCATCGCCCTCGACCTCACCTGGTCCACCGACGGGGCGCCGTACCACTACGAGCTCACCACCCGCTATGAGGTGCCGTGCTTGGTCCGGGGCGAGATCGCCATCGGGGACGAGCGGATGACGGTACGGGGTCAGGGCCAGCGGGACCACTCGTGGGGGGTCCGGGACTGGTGGGCCTTCGGCTGGTGCTGGGCCGCGGCCCGGCTCGACGACGGCACCCGGGTGCACCTGGCCGACATCCGGATCCCCGGCCAGCCCGTGGCCTTCGGGTACGTCCAGCCCCCGGGGGGGCCGGTCCGGCCGGTGACTTCGCTCGACGTCTCCGAAGAGCTCGGGGCGGAGGGCCTCCCGGTGCGGGGACGGGCCCGGGTGGAGCCCGGTGGTCTCGACCTCCGGGTCGAGCCGCTGGCCTTCGGCCCCCTGGTGCTGGTGGCTCCGGACGGCAGGGTCAGCCGGTTCCCCCGGGCCGCGGCGCGGTTCGTGGGGACGGACGGTCGATCCGGTCTCGGCTGGATCGAGTGGAACCAGCCCGAGGTCCCCGAGACCCCGCGGTAGGTCGGCGGGTGCGCCCCGGTCCCTCGGGCGGCGTGGACGAGCCGCTCATCCCGTGGTGATGGGGGCCGGGCGCGCCGTCGTATGCTGCACCGTGACCACCCCGGGACCCAACCCCCATCGGGCCCCAGTGAACGAGGAGAGCCCCATGGCCATTGCCGTCGGCGACACCATCCCGGACATCCGAGTGATGACCACCGGCCCCGAGGGCCCGACCCACGTCCAGACCGGTGAGGTGCTGGGCTCGGGCAAGGTGGTCCTGTTCGCCGTGCCCGGTGCGTTCACCCCCACCTGCTCGGACTACCACCTGCCCAGCTATGTCATCCGTCACGACGACCTGGTGGCCAAGGGCGTGGACAAGGTGGTGTGCATCTCGGTCAACGACCCCTTCGTGATGGCCGCCTGGACCGAGGACCAACAGGTCGGGGACCGGGTGACCATGCTGGCCGACGGCAACGGCGAGTTCACCGCCGCGGTCGGGCTGGAGATGGACGGGAGCGGCTTCGGCCTCGGAACCCGTTCGCAGCGCTACGCCATGGTCCTCCAGGACGGGGTGGTGCAGGTGCTCCAGGTCGAGCCGGGCGCCGGTCTCACGGTGAGCGCCGCCGACGCCATCCTCGAGGTCCTCTGAACGCCGGTGCCGGCCAGGCCGGTCACCCGCCCGCCGGGGCTCGAGGCGGTGGTGGCCGTGGTGGCTCCCGCCGGGGTCGCGCCCCCGGGGAGGGTGGCCCGGGCGAAGTCGACGGCTAGCGTGAGCGCCAGCGGGCCGACCACCGCGGGGTCCGTCGTGGTCAGGCCGAGCTCGCGATCGTGGATGAGGCTCTCGGTGGTGAGGAGCTGCGAGCCCACGAAGGCCGTCGTGCCGTCCACCACCAGGGCGGTGGCGGCGATGGCCAACGTGGCAGGGCCGGCCGGATAGGTGGCGATCCGCACCCCGGCCCGGCTCAGTTGGGCCACCGCCGCGGCCGACTGGGGGTCGGCGGTCATGGTCACGGTGACCGCCACGCCGCGGCGGCTGGCCACCCTCAGGGCCGACACCACGGCCATCGAGGCCAATGGCCCCGACTCCACGGCCAGGGTGTGTTGGGCCGCGGCGATCAGGCCCACCACGGTCAGTTTGGCCCCGGGGCTCCACACCAGCCCGGCCACCGGCAGGACCCGCCCGACCGGTGCACCGCTCCAGTCGCTGGCGAACACGGACTCGATGGACGCCACCGCGGCGGCTTGGCGGTCGAGGACCACATAGCCGCGGGTCGTGGTGTCGGCGGTGTCCGGGCCCGCGGTCATCACCGCCGAGACGTTGTCGTCGGCGGTGACGGTGGACTGGTGGAAGATGACCGAGTCGGGAGCCCACCGGACGGAGACTCCGCCCGCCTGGAGGGCGGAGTACGCGGTCAGGTTGGCCGCCCCCCCGCTGCCGGCGTGGTCCAGCAGTACCCGCACCGACACCCCCCGGCGGTGGGCCGCCACCAGGAGGACCTCGACCTCGGGATCGGTCAACCGGCTCAGGGTGAGGTCGAGGGTCGCCCCGGCGTGCTCGATGATCTGGTCGACGGAGGCGAACCGGTCGGCGGGCTCGACGGCCAGGCTCAGGCTCGGCCCGGTGGAGGGGGTGGGGGTCGTGGTCGGGACCGTGCTGGTGGTCGGTGTGGGCAACGTGGGGGTGACCGCCGGGACGGTGGTGTCGGCGCCCGATCCCGGGGCCCCCGAGGACCCGCACGCGGCCAGGCCGACCAGGCAGACCACCAGCAAGGCGATGACCGGGCTGCGTCCGGTCATCGCGAGCCCGACCGTTCTGGAGGCGTCGGGAGGGGATGGGTGCCGGACACGATGGTTCACCTCGGGGGTCTGTGGCTGCCGCAGCCCGGGTGGCGCACCGTCACCCGGGAGGACGATCAGTCAAGCACCTCGAGGGGCCCGGGTCGACCGCGGGCGGTCGCCGGCCACGGTCGGTCGGCTCCGCCACTACCGTCGGGGGCGTGGAACTCATCGAGGCCCTCCGGACCACCGGCGCCGTGCGCGAGTACGAGGACACCCCGGTGCCGGACCGTACCGTCCACCGCATCCTCGACACCGCCCGGTTCGCCCCCAACGGGGGGAACCGCCAGGCGTGGCGGGTGATCGTCGTCCAGGACCCGGCCCTCCGCCGGGCCCTGCGAGACGCCTACCTGCCCGGCTGGTACCAGTACCTGGCCCAGGTGTCGGCCGGCCTCACCCCGTGGGCCGTGGTCACCGACCGTGAGCTGGAGCGCCAAGCCGTCCTGGGCGCCCCCGAGATCGCCGAAGCGGCGGCCCGGGGCCCCGGTGGGTTCGCCGAGCACCTCGACCGGGTTCCCGTGATGCTGGTGCTGTTGGCCGACCTGTCCCGGTTGGCCACCGTCGACCGGGACAGCGACCAGTACACCATGGTGGGAGGGGCGTCGATCTACCCATTCGCCTGGAGCATCCTGTTGGCCGCCCGGGCCGAGGGCCTGGCCGGGGTCATGACCACCATGGTGGTGCGGGACGAGGCCGCGGTCAAAGAGCTGTTGGGGATCCCGGACTCCGTCTCGGTGGCCGGGGTGCTGGCCCTCGGGGTACCGGTCCACCAGCCCACCCGGCTGAAGCGGTCGCCGGTCGGGTCCTTCGCCACCGTCGACCGCTTCGACGGTCCCGCCCTGGAGGACGGATGACCCGGTGGAGGCCGCCCTCCCGGCCCGGGCCGGCGGTCCGGTGAAGGTCCGCATCGGGGTGGGGATGGGCGCAGCGGCCAACACCGGCGCCTCGACCTTCGCCCGGCTGGTCGACGATCTCGACGACCTCGGGTTCGACTCGGTCTGGCTGCCCGAGGTACTGACCGCGCCCACCCTCGACCCCCTGGTCGGGCTGTCGTTCGCCGCCGCCCACAACCCCCGACTGAAGCTGGGCACCACCATGCTCCTGCCCGGCCGGAACCCGGTCCGCTTGGCCAAGGAGCTGGCCACCCTCGACGTCCTGTCCGGTGGCCGCCTCCTGTGCACCTTCGTGCCCGGGCTGCCCCGCCGGCCCGAGATCGATGCCGCCGGGGTGGCCGCACCGGACAAGGCCGGCCGGATGGACGAGATGCTCCCGCTCCTCCGCCGCCTGTGGGCCGGGGAGACGGTGACCCACCACGGGGAGGCCGCCCACATCGACCAGGTGGCGCTGTGGCCGCTCCCGGTCCAGCAACCCCTCGAGTGCTGGACCGGCGGCATGGTCCCGGCCGCCCTCCGGCGGTGCGGACGGTTGGCCGACGGTTGGCTGCCCTCGACCTGCACGCCGGCCGAAGTGGCCGCGGCCCGGGTGGTGATCGACGAGTCGGCCGCCGAGGCCGGGCGGGTCATCAGCCCCGAGCACTTCGGGGTCTCCCTGGCCTACGCGCCCGGGCCGCTCACCCCGCAGATGGCCACGGCCATCGGGGCGTCCCGCCGGGGGGTGGACCCCGCCGCGGTGGTGCCGGTGGGCATCGACGGCCTCCGTGCGATGCTCGAGGAGTTCGTGGCGGTGGGCTTCTCCAAGTTCGTCGTCCGTCCCCTGGCCCCCCCGGACTCGTGGCGCGCCGAGCTCGAGTCGCTGGCCACGGGCGTCCTCGATCTGCAGACATGACCCGCAGCCGTCCGCGGCAGTTCGTGTTCGGGGCCCATGACGACCCCGAACTGCTGGCCGGCATGGCCGAGGTGGAGGCCACCGGCACCGGGTGGATCAACGTGGTGCCGGTCATCGAGGAGGAGCACGAGCCGCCCCCCCCGGGGCCGTTCGCCTTCCTGGGCGGCTCCACCCACCAGGTCCCCACCGTGACCTGGGTCCCCGGCAAGCACCTGCCCGACGGCACCACCAAGCCGACCACGGTCGGACTCCAGCACGCCGCCGGCCCCCATCTGGCCTGGAAGCTCGGCGACCTCGGGCTGCCCCTCCCCGAAGGATGGCGGATCACCCAGGACCACCCGCGCCGGGGCCTGGTCGCCCTGGTCCCCTCCGGTGCGGCCAACCGGGAGGTCATGGACTGGCTGCTCCGGCTGGCCGCCGTCGTCTGCGCGGTCCCGGCCACCGGTCGCTGGGAGGCCTCCGTCCACGCCGGTCTGCCCTAAGGTCGCGGTCGGCGGCCCGGGTCGCGTCGACACCGGTTCCGGCGGTACGAGGCCAGGGAGGGCGCTCCACCATGGTGAAGGAGTTCAAGGAGTTTCTGCTGCGGGGCAACCTGCTGGACCTGGCGGTGGCCGTCGTCATCGGCGCCGCCTTCACCGGGGTGGTCAACGCCTTCGTGTCCAACCTGATCACCCCGCTGATCAAGGCCATCTTCGGCGGCACCACCCAGTTCAACAGCCTGGCCTTCACCGTCAACGGATCCAGGATCACCTACGGGAACTTCCTCGACGCCGTGCTCTCGTTCGTCATCGTGGCCCTGGTGATCTTCTTCCTGGTCATCAAGCCGGTCAACGCGTTGATGACGCGGATGGGGAGGACCCCCGACGAGGACCCGGTTCGCGAGTGCCCCGAGTGCCTGAGCAAGGTCCCCGAGGCGGCCAGCCGGTGTGCCTACTGCACGTCGGCGCTCACGCCCACCGGCTCGGGCCCGGCCGGCTGAGGCCGAACCGGTACGGCGACGGTCGGCCCGGGGTCGAGGGGTAGGTCGAGCACGCTCCGGTCCACCCGTCCGGGCACCGAGCGCCACACCGCGGCGGCCGCGGCCAGTCCGGCCACGCAGATGAGGGCCACCGCCACGAAGGGCACCCATGAGGCCAGGGCGAAGGCCGCCCCGGCCGCGGCCGCCGAGAGGGCGGTGCACGCGGTCTGACTGGTGGCGAACAGACCCTGGATCCGACCGACCTCCGAGGGAGCGGACCCCTGCGTCAACAGGGACTGGACGGCGGGCATGGCGGCGGCGAAGCCCAGGGCCTCGGACGCCCCGAGCAGGACCAGGGCCGGCACGTTGTGGATGAACGGGTACGAGGCGCAGAGCAAGGTGGAGACCCCGAGGCCGGCCAGGACCAGGACGCGGCGGTCCATGTGGTCGGCCAGCCACCCGCTCGGCTTGGTCGCCAGGACGAAGGGCACCGCGAACAGGGTCCAGGAGATGCCGATCTCCCATCCGGACGCCCCCCGGGCCACCAGGAGCAGCGTCCAGCAGATGTCGTAGACCCCGCTGGTCAGCCCCAGCGCCGCCCCGCAGATCAACGCCCCGGTCATCGACCGGTTCATGCGGACCCGCCGGAGCGGACGCAAGGTGCCGTCCGCCTGGGTGCGGGCGGTGCGCGCCTCGGCCACGCCGTCGGGCTCGCGGAGGCCGAGGGCCGGCCCGCACGCCGCCAGGGCGGCGGCCCCCGAGGCCAGGAACATGGCCCACATGTCGTGGACGCCGACCACGCTCCCCACCAGCGGGCCCACGGCCATGCCGGCCAACTCGCCGCCGTAGATGGCGGCGAAGGCCCGGCCGCGGCGCTCGACCGCCACCGATCCCGAGATCATGGCCAGGGCCGCCACCGTGGCCGCCCCGGCGCCCGCCCCCTGGAGGGCCCGCAGCCCGATGGCCACGGTGGCGGTGATCGGCAACAGGAAGGAGAAGCTGGCCACGCTGTAGGTGACCAGTCCGGCCAGGAGCACCGGCCGACGGCCGATGCGGTCGGCCAGTCGGCCGATCGGGTACTGCGAGAGCACGCCGGCGGCGAAGAAGGCGGCCATCACCACCCCGGCCAGCGCGTCGGACCCTCCCAGGTGACGGATGTAGACGGGCAGCATGGGCACGATGGCGGTGGCCCCCATCCACTGGAGGAACACCGTCAGGGTGAGGGTGCGGATGAGCCGACTCGATCGGTCGTCGGCCGGCCCGGTCGACGCGGTGGCCGGGGCGGTCACGACGGTCGCCGGGCCAGCTGTTCGAGGGCCCGGCCCACCTTGGTGCGGCGCGACGCGGTCGGGGGGGCCAGACCGAACAGGTCACAGAGCCACAGCCCGTCGCAGGCCAGACGCAACACCGTGGCCGTGGTGGGGTCGAGCCCGTCGTGCTCGATCTCCTTCTGCCAGCGATCGGCCGCCCGCCGCAGCGGCGCCAGCAGTTCGGGCTGGGCGGCGGCGGCGGCGATGAGGGCCGCCCCCAACCGGTCCTGGCGGTCGGGGTGGGGGGCACCGGGTTCCATGGTGGCGCCGATGTAGGCGCGCAGGAAGCGCCCGGGCTCCTCGTCGTCCCCCAGACGGTCGTTGATGTCCCGGTCGAACTCCTCGATGATCTTGGCCACCATGCCGGCCACCAGGGCGTCGCGGGTGGGGAAGTGGTAGAGGACGCCGCCCTTGGACAGCCCGGCCTCGGCGGCGGCGGCGTCGAGGGTGAGCCGGGCCACCCCGTCCCGCAGGACGACCTCCTCGGCGGCGTCGAGGATACGGGCCTTGGTGTCGCCCGGGGCCCGGGGCGCGGGGCGGCCGGTGGGGGAGACGCGGTTCGGCATGCGCCGACTATACCGTCTGGACGGTACAGTCAGGGACGACGGTACGTCAGCGGGCCTGGTTGCCCAGGTGCCATCCCCCGCAGATGCCGCAGCGGTAGGGGTCGAGGTCGGCCCCTTCCTCCAGCCGGAGCCGGAGGGACGAGCGGTTGGCCTCGTCCTGGGAGCCGAAGCGGTGCTTGGGCTGGCCGTCGGCCCTCCAGTGCTCGCGGGGCGGGTCGCCCGACGGCGGTGCGCTGGGGCGTCGGGGGCGCGGGCGGCCCCGGCGGGATGCCGCCATCTTCCCCCTTCCGTTTCTGCTCGGTTGTCGGGCCCGGCGGGCTCGACTCGGTCTTCGGTGCCGGCCTCGGCGGGCTCGGCTCGGTCTGCGGCGCCGGCCTCGGTGGAGGCCGGGCTACTCGGTGTAGACGGCCGGGCGCCGCTCCTTGAAGGCCGCGGTGGCCTCGGTCAGGTTGCCGGTGTGGCCGGCCAGCAGCTGGGTCCGGTTCTCGAGGTCCACCGCGGCGCGAAGGCTGCCCACCTCCATCGCCGCCCACAGGGTGTCCTTGGTCAGGGCCAGCCCGAAGGGGCTGAAGGCGCACATCCTTTCGGCCATGGCCACCGCGCCATCGAGCAGGTCGTCGTCGGCCACCACCTGGGAGACCATGCCGATCCGGAGGGCTTCCTCGGCGCCGAACTTCTTGCCGGTCAGGAGGATCTCGGAGGCGTGGGAGGTGCCCACGGCCCGGGGCAGCAGCCACCTCACTCCGAGCTCGGTGCCGGCCAGGCCGTTGCTGATCCCCGCCCCGCAGAACACCGCGGACTCGCCGGCCAGGCGGATGTCGGCCCCGAGCGAGAGGCACATGCCCCCGCCGTAGGCCGGCCCCTTGATGGCGGCGATGACCGGTTGGGGCAGGGCACGGAGGGCGGGCACGATCCCGCCCATGTACTCCATGGCCCGCATGCCCATC
Source organism: Acidimicrobiales bacterium (assembly GCA_036511875.1). Lineage (GTDB taxonomy): Bacteria > Actinomycetota > Acidimicrobiia > Acidimicrobiales > RAAP-2 > Bog-756. Next base: position 2,455 of record DATCBL010000237.1, on the reverse strand, counting down.
CGGTGGCGACCGAGGTCCTCGGTGCCCGGGGGCATCCCGGCGTGCTCGAGCTCGAGCCCCGAGCAGAAGGCCCGGCCGGCACCGGTGAGGACCACCACCCGGCAGCGGTTGTCGGCCGCCACTTCGGCCAGGGCGTCGTAGAGGTCGGACACCAGGGCGAAGGAGAGCGAATTGAGGCGGGCCGGGTTGTCGAGGGTCACCACCCCGACGTGATCGCGGACGGTGTCGACGGAGACGAGTGCCATGGCCACAGCCTCACCGACCGGGGCGGTTGGCGCCACTCATCGCCCCGGGTGGGCCATCATCGTGGGGTGCCGATGGAACCGTTCAGCCCCTTCGAGCCCTACGGTGGCGGCGCCCCGCCCGAGCGGCTGGTCGGGCACCTGTTGGTGGCCAGCCCCCGTCTGGCCGACCCCAACTTCACCCGCCGCGTAGTCCTGGTGCTCGACCACGGGGACCAGGGGGCCCTCGGGGTGGTGATCGACCGTCCCGGGGGGGTGGCGGTCGGCGAGCTGCTCCCGCAGTGGCACGACCTGGCCACCCCGCCGGCCGAGCTGTTCACCGGGGGACCGGTGGCCCGCAACGCCCTCATCGGCCTGGTCCGCCTGGCCCGCCGTCCCGGCGCCTCCCTCCAGGCCGCCCTGGACGGGTCGGGCTGGAGGCTGCTGGTGGATGCCGACAAGCCGGTGGGCACCATCGACCTCTCGTCGGACCCGTCGGTCCTGGCCGAGTGGCTCGTCGGGGCCCGGCTGTTCTCCGGCTACGCCGGGTGGGACTCGGCTCAGCTGGAAGCCGAGATCGAGGAGGGTTCGTGGTACGTGGTGCCGGCCGAGGCCCGCGACCCGATCTCGGCCGATCCCGAGGGGCTGTGGCGCCGGGTGCTGAAGCGCCAGGGCGGGGCGCTCACCGTGGTCTCGGGGTTTCCCGACGACCCGACCATGAACTGACCCTCGGCCGGCAACTCCGGGGAGCGGCGCGCCGGGCGGCTACCATCACGGCGTGCCATCCGGAATGGGTCCCCCATCCGTCCGCCCCCTGCGCGCCTCCGACGTGGCGACGGTGACCGAGCGGTTGGTCCGGGCCTTCGCCGACGACCCGGTGGCCAACTTCATGTTCGCCGGGGAACGCCGGCGCACCCGCGGCCTCCACTCCTTTTTCAGCTCCCAGATCCGCCGCACCTACTTGCCCGGCGGCCACGTCTACACCACCGAGGACCTCGGCGGCGCGGCGGTGTGGGGTGCCCCCGACCGGCACCGCAACGGGCTGGTCGAGCTGGCCCAGCTGCTCCCGACGGCGCCGTACCTGGTCAGTGCGCGCACCGTCGCCGCCCTGCGCCTGCTGTTCGAGGTGGACGGCCTCCATCCCAAGGAGCCCCACTGGTACCTGGCCACGCTGGGCACCGCGCCCGAGTACCAACACCGCGGCATCGGCTCCGCGCTCATGGGCCCGGTGCTGGCGCTGGCCGACCGGGACGGGGTGCCCGCCTACCTCGAGTCGTCGAAGGAGCGCAACGTGCCGTTCTACGCCCGGTTCGGGTTCGAGGTGGTCGACCAGCTCCACTCCAAGACGGGCAGCCCGACCATGTGGCGGATGTGGCGCGAGCCGCGTCCGCCCGACCGGTAGGCCGGGGGGCGAGCGGGCTCAGTCCTTACCCTCAGTCCTCTACGTGGACGCCGCTGGGGCGGTCACCGGGCACGGCGACCACGGCGCGGAGCAGCTCGACCAGGGCCCGGGACGGGGCGGACGGGAGCCCCCGACTGCGTTGGGCCACGCCCACCCGTCGGCGGGGGAGTCCCTCGACGGGCACCGGGTGGAATTGGGAGCGCAGGTAGGAGGGGATGGCGGTGGCCGGCAGGATGGCCGGTCCGTACCCCTCGAAGGTGAGCGAGGCGATCAGGCGCAGCCCGTCGATCTCCGCCGCCGGCAACAGGGTGATCCCGAGCGGCCGGGTCATGGCGTCGAGCTCGTCCCGGAAGGCCGTCCCGGGCAGGGGGAGGAGCAGCTCCATGTCGGCCAGGTCGGCCAGACCCAGGGGATGGTCGGGATGGGCCATGGCATGACCCTGGGGCACGATCAGCATGAGGTCCTCTTCGAACAGGAGCCGGGCCACCAGGTCCCGGCCCGAGAGCGGGAGGTTGAGGACGGCCACGTCGAGCTGGCCGCTGGCCAGCTGGGGCTCGAGGCCGGTGCCGATGCCCTCCACCACCACCAGCCGGAGCTTGGGGTGCCGCACCCGGGCCATGTCCATCAGCCGGGGGACCAGCCAGCGGGCGGTGGTCCCGATCATCCCCACCCGGACGGTGCCGGTGACCTCGTCCTTGCAGGCGGCGACGTCGGCCACCAGGGCGTCGAGCTCGGAGAGGATCCGCCGGGCCCGGGCCACCACCACCGTCCCCTCCTCGGTCAGGCGGCCGTTGGCCCGGTCGACCAGCGGGGCGCCGAGCTCCCGTTCGAG
>DATCBL010000236.1:0-3472 GCA_036511875.1 Acidimicrobiales bacterium | reverse complement strand
CCCAGACCACCGAGCTCAACAAGGTCCGCTACGCGCTGCGAGGCTTCTACGACGGCCGAACCAAGTACGCCCGCTACTACGGGGTGGGCGGGGGCAAGCCGTCCACCGGGCTGTGGGGCAAGTCGCCCGGGCACAAGCTGTTCGACGTGGAGTGCGCCTTCGACGACAACGACCACGAGTGGTACGACCACGGTGACGATCCCCACGAGCTGGTTAACCTGGCCAACGACCCGTCCCGCGGCAACCAGCTCCGGGACCACTACGAGCGGATGCGGGCCTACGAGGAGGAGTCCTTCGTGACCTTCGGGTGATGCCGGTCGGGCCCGGGGCCGACCGACAGCCCGGGTGACCGGGCCTCCGGGCGGAGTCGCCCACTGGGTGCCGACCAACCTGCTCGGCTCGGGCGAGGGCCCCGGCGCCGGCCTGTTCCTCGACCTCGCCCGTCACTCCCCGGCGACCACCCCCGCCACCTGATCGAGGCACCCGGGACTCAGAACCGCTGCTCCAGGTAGTCGCTCAGTCCCCGGCAGCCCGCCTCGACCTGGTCGAGGCAGGCCTCGAACTCGGCGTCGTCGCCGTAGTAGGGATCGGGGACGTCGACCGCCCCGCCGGCCCGCGGGTCGAAGGCCCGCAACATGACCAGCCGCTCGAGGTGGCGGTCGTCGCCGGCCCGGCCCCGGGACAGGCTGACCAGGGTCTGCTGGTGACCCCGGTCCGTGCACACCACTAGGTCGAGGGAGTCCAACCACAGCGTCTCGAACGACCGGGCCAGATGGCCGTGGTCCTCGTAGCCCCGCCGGGCCAGGGCGTCCCGGGCCCGGGGGTCCATCGGCTCCCCGGCGTGCCACCCGCTGGTGCCGGCGCTGGAGATGACCAGTCGTTCGGCCAGCGTGGTCCCGTCGGCCAGGGTGACCCGGTCGGCCAGCTGGCGGAGCACCACGTCGCCCATGGGCGACCGGCAGATGTTGCCGGTGCAGACGAAGCACACCCGCAGCAACCCGGCGTCGTCCCGCTCCGCCCCGGTCGGGTCGGCACTGTTCGTCTGGCTCACCGGCTCATTCTGCCCGTTCGCACCCGAGCACCGCCGCCCGCCCCCCCGTCCATCCCGAGGCCGACCCAGTGCCGGTACGCTGCCCCACGACGACGGGTCGCCCTCCGCCACCCGCACGCACGCCCAGGGAGGGTCGCATGGCCGACGAGCAACCACCACCGCCTATGGGTCACGGGGTCAAGCAACGGGATCTCATCACCATGACGCCCGAGGAGGTCGACGCCTTCATCCACGAGCGCCGGCCCATGACCATGTGCACCATCAACCACGACGGGTCCATCCACGCCGTGGCCATGTGGTACGGCTTCCTCGACGGGTCGATCGCCATCGAGACCAAGGCCAAGGCCCAGAAGGCCGTCAACCTGGGCCGCGACCCCAGGATGACCTGCATGTTCGAGGACGGCGACGCCTACGAGGAGCTGCGAGGGGTGGAGCTGGTGGGGAGGGCCGAGGTCATCGACGACCGCGACAAGATGTGGGAGCTGGGCGTCAACCTGTTCGAGCGGTACTACGGCGGCTACACCGAGGAGCTCCGGCCCTTCGTGGAGACCATGCTCAACAAACGCATCGTGGCCCGGCTCACCGTCGAGCGCACCGTCTCCTGGGACCACCGCAAGCTCGGACTGCCCCCGACCGGCCCGGCCTGACCGGCCCTTCCTCGCCTTCCGGATCGGAGTCCGCCATGCCCTACCACCCGATGAGCCACGACGAGCTGGTGGCCCTGCTGACGAGTGTGCCGGCCCACACCGGGAAGCTGGCCACCGTCCGGGCCGACGGGCGGCCCCACGTGGTCCCGATCTGGTTCGCCCTGGACCCCTCCACCGCGGCCGCCGACGCCCCCATCGGGGACATCGTCTTCAACACCGGCACCGGCACCGTGAAGGGTCGGGCCCTCCAGCGGGATCCCCGGGTCGGCCTCTGCGTCGACGACGAGCGGCCACCGTTCAACTTCGCCGCCATCGAGGGGGTGGCCGCCCTCTCCGACGACCTCGTCGAGGTGGCCCACTGGGCGGCGATCATCGGAGGCCGCTACATGGGCCCAGAGCGCGCCGAGGAGTACGGTCGCCGCAACGGGGTGCCCGGTGAGCTCCTGGTCCGGGTCCGGCCCACCCACATCGTGTCCGCCGCCGATCTGGCCGAATGAGCCGAGCCCCGGCGGGCCGCTTTCCCGATGGGCGTGGCGCCGGAAGGTGCGGGACTGGTAGCACTGGCGTTGGACAAAGGGGAGCTGCACCATGATTCTCGACCGATTCACCCTGACCGACAAGGTGGCCGTGGTCACCGGGGCCGGACGCGGCATCGGGGCGGCCACCGCCGTCGGACTGGCCCAGGCCGGCGCCGACGTGGTCATCTCGGCCCGCACCACCGACCAGCTGGGCGACGTCGCCAAGCGGGTCGAGGCGGCCGGTCGCCGGGCCGTGGTGGTGGCCGCCGACCTGAGCGACCTCGAGGCGGTGGCCGCCCTGGTCGAGACGGCCCGGGAGGCCTTCGGTCGCCTGGACGTGGTGGTCAACAACGTGGGGGGCGCCATGCCCCGTCCTTTCATGGACACCTCGCCCAACCGGCTCGAGCAGGCCTTCCACTTCAACGTGTCCACCGCCCACGCCCTGCTCCGCCCGGCCGTCCCCCTCATGCTCGCCGGGGACGGCGGATCGGTGGTGAACATCTCCTCGGCCATGGGCCGGCTGGCCGGCCGGGGCTACCTGGCCTACGGCACCGCCAAAGGGGCCCTCACCCACTACACACGGCTGGCCGCCGCCGACCTGTCCCCCCGGATCCGGGTCAACGCCATCGCCGTGGGCTCGGTGGCCACCTCGGCCCTGGACATCGTCATGCAGACCGACGAGCTCCGGGAGGCCCTCGAATCCGGCACCCCGCTCAAGCGCATCGGCGACCCCGAGGACATCGCCGCCGCCGTGGTCTACCTGTCCTCGGACGCCGGCTCCTACATCACCGGAAAGATCCTCGAGGTCGACGGGGGCATCGAGAGCCCCAACCTCGACATGGGCCTCCCCGACGTCACCGTCTGACTCCGCCCGCCCTCTCCCACACCCACACCCACCCCGCCCTCCGACCGACGAGCAAGGAGCACCCCATGACCAAGAGCTACCGGGTTGTGGCCTGGTCGACCGGCAACGTCGGTCGCCACGCCATCGCCGGCATCGACGCCCGGCCCGACCTCGAGCTGGTCGGCCTGTGGGTGTCCAACCCCGACAAGGTGGGCCGGGACGCCGGCGAGCTGGCCGGGCTCGGTCGGACCCTGGGCGTGGCCGCCACCGACGACGTCGAGGCGTTGCTGGCCCTCAAGCCCGACGTGGTGGTGCACACGGCCATGGCCGACCACCGGTTGATGGAGGCGCTCGCCGACCTCCAGCGCATCCTCCGGGCCGGGGTCAACGTGGTGTCCAGCGGTCCGGTCTT
>DATCBL010000235.1:0-5501 GCA_036511875.1 Acidimicrobiales bacterium | reverse complement strand
CATCGCGGTGGAGCGGGGCACCAGGTCGACCGAGCCGATGCGCCGGGCCGCCGCCGCGTTGCGGGCCGGCGAGGTGGTCATCGTGCTGCCCCAGGGGACCATCCCCCGCGGTGCGGCGTTCTTCGATCCGGTCCTCCACGGGCACACCGGAGCGGCCCGGCTGGCCGCCGAGACCGGCTGTCCGGTGGTGCCCGTCGGCCTCTGGGGCACCGAGCGGGTCTGGCCCCGATCGTCCAAGGTCCCCAACATCACCGCGCTGCCCCATCCGCCGCGGGTGACGGTCACCGTGGGCGCACCGGTCTCCCTGGGGCTGGACAACGCGGTGGCCGACACCGTGACCTTGATGGCGGCGATCAGCGACCTCCTTCCCGCGGAGGCCCGGGTGCCGCACATCCCGACCGAGGAGGACCTGGCCCGGACGCGGCCGTCGGCGTGACCGTCTCGGCCGACGCGTCCCCCGACGCCCTCCCGGCGCGGGCCACCACCGCGGTGAGGGCGCTCCAGGCGTCCAACTGGCTGTCGCGCGCCCTCGGCCGGGGACGCGGGACGGTGGCCGGCGGGCGGGTCGGGCTGGCCATCGACCCCACCCTCCTCGCCACCCTGGCCCGGGACCGCCGGGTGGCCCTGGTCACCGGCACCAACGGCAAGACCACCACGACCCGGATGCTGGTGGCCGCGCTGTCCGACGCCCCCGGGGTGATGGTGGTCTCCAACGACACCGGGGCCAACATGCCGGCCGGGCACGTGGCCGCCCTGGCCGGGGCCCCGGCGGACGCTGCCGCCGTCCTCGAGGTCGACGAGGGGTACCTGGGCCGGCTGATCGAGGACACCGCGCCCCGGGTGGTGCTGCTCTTGAACCTGTCCCGCGACCAGATGGACCGGATCTCCGAGGTGCGGATGCTGGTGGACCGGTGGCGGACCGCCCTCGGGCGGCTCGGACACGCTCCCCCGGCCGGCGCCCCGGCGACGGTGGTGGTGGCCAACGCCGACGACCCCATGGTGACCTGGGCGGCCCAGGCCGCGCCGCACGTGGTGTGGGTGGGCGCCGGACAGGTCTGGCACCTCGACGCGGTGGGCTGTCCGGCGTGCGGGGGCCGGATCCTGTTCGACGAAACCGGGAGCTGGGCCTGTGACCGGTGCCGGTTCGCCCGGCCCCCCCGGGCGGCTTGGCTGGACCGGTCCGAGCTGGTCCTGTCCGGCGGCCGGCGCTTCGAGATGGCCCTCGGCCTGCCCGGGCAGTTCAACCGGGCCAACGCGGCCATGGCCGCGGTGGCCGCTCCCTTCATGGGCGCGGGATCCGGCCCATCGGGCCCGGAGGTGTCGGCCGAGGACCTCCCCGCCGTGCTGGCCCGCCTGGCCTCGGTGGACCAGGTGGCCGGCCGATTCTCCTCCCCCCTGCGCCGGGGCCGTCCGGTCCGGCTCCTGCTGGCCAAGAACCCGGCCGGCTGGACGGCCATCTTCGACCTGTTGGACGAGGAGGGCGGCTCCGGTCCGCCGGTGGTGCTCTCGGTCAACGCCCGGACCGCCGACGGGTTCGACACCAGCTGGCTGTGGGACGTGCCCTTCGAGCGGCTGGCCGGGCGGCCCGTGGTGGTCACCGGCGACCGGCGCCTGGACCTGGCCGTCCGGCTTCGCTATGCCCGGGTGGAGGCCGAGCTGGTGCCCGATCCCATCGACGCCGTCGACCGGGCTCTCGGGATGGCCCCCGGAGCCTCACCCCTCGACGTTGTGGGCAACTACACCGCGTTCGCCGACCTGCGGGACCGGCTCCGACCGTGACCCCGGGTCCCGCCGGTCCGGCCCTGACCGTGGCCGTGGTCTACCCCGACCTTCTCGGCACCTACGGGGACGGGGGCAACGCCCTCGTGCTGACCCGGAGGGCGGCGTGGCGGGGCATCGACGTCGAGCTGGTGCAGGCCGACTCGGGCGCACCCCTCCCGACCGCCGATCTCTACTGTCTGGGTGGGGGCGAGGACGGCCCCCAGGTGCGGGCCGCCGAAGCCCTGCTGGCCGACGGCGGGCTGCACCGGGCGGTGGACCGGGGCGGGGTGGTGCTCGGGGTCTGCGCCGGCTACCAGCTGCTGGGCCGCTCCTTCCCCGACAGCCGGGATCGGCCCCACCCCGGGTTGGGCCTGCTCGACGTGACCACCCGCAAGGGGACCGGGAGGCGGGCGGTCGGGGAGCTGGTGGCCTCGGCCACCGACCAGGCGCCCCGTCTGGCTGGGGGAGGGCCGCTGCCCTGGCTCACCGGATTCGAGAACCACGGCGGTGTCACCACGGTGGGGCCCGAGGCCCGGCCGCTGGCCCAGGTCATCCGGGGCGTGGGCAACGGGGGCGGCGCCGGCACCGAGGGGGCGTGGCGGGGGAAGGTGCTCGGGTGCTACCTGCACGGGCCGCTGCTGGCCCGCAACACCGCGTTGGCCGACCTGCTGTTGGGGTGGGCCCTCTCCTCCACGGATGCACCGGCCGAGCTGTCGCCGCTGGACGACGCCGACGAGACCGCGCTCCGGAACGAGCGGCTGTCGGCCGCCGCCGGGGCCACCGGCCCCGGCCTCTGGCCGCGCCTTCGGGGCATGGTCCACTGACCGCACCCGGGGCGGCGAGGTCGGCGGCCCCGTGCGGGTCAGTGGGTCAGTGGGTCAGCTTCGGCCACTCGCCGTCGTCCTCGCCCCGCTCCGGGGGTGGGGCCAGCATCCACGACCGGCGCCACCCGGCGGCGTCGGGGCCCTGCAGGGCCGGCGTGGTCCCGGCGGCCGCCTGCCGTCGTGCCGTCCACCAGTCGGTGTCGGCCTCGTGGGCCATGGTGGCCACGGCGGCCTCGATGCGGGCAGCGAACCGGCGGGCATTCTCGCCCTCGTCCGGCCGGAGCGGCGTGCCGAAGGTGATGGTGGTCGGCGACCGGCGCAGGCCCTTGCCCCCCTTGGGCAGGATGTGCCGGGTTCCGTCCAGGTGGACCGGCACCAGCGCGCTGCCGGTACGGAAGGCCAGATAGGCGGCACCGCCGGTGAACTCCTGGGCCCACCCGTCGGGCGAGCGCCCTCCCTCGGGGAAGATGACCAGGTTCCAACCGTCGTCCAGCAGGCCGGCGGCCAGGTCGGCCGACCTCCGGTTGACCTTGGTCCGCTCGATGGGGATGGCGGCCAGCAGGAGCGAGAAGACGTCGGCCTTCCACCGCCGGTCGAAGAAGTAGTCGGCGGCCCCGGCCACCACGGTCCGGTGCCGGAAGCGGAGCGGGAGGGAGCTCAGCAACAACGGGGTGTCGACATGGCTGGCGTGGTTGGCGGCGAAGATCACCGGGGCCTCGAGCCCGGCCAGCCCCTCGTCGCCGCGGATGTGCGGCGTGGCCACCACCCGGGCCAGGGGACGGGCAATGTTGTCGAGGACCAGGGCCCGGACCAGGCGGGCCGGGTACCTCCGGGACCACGCGGTGTCGTAGTACACGCCGAGGTCCGGGGTCTTGGCCGGCCGGGGGACCGACTCCGGCCAGTTCGGGGCGGCCAGGGGGAACCGGGCCCGGCCGGCCCGGGTGACCAGGGCCGAGGGGGCGAGGCCCCGAAGGATCCCGACGCCGCCGCCGGCCCGCTCGCCCAGCCCGGCGTCGGTGCGCACGGCCCGGGTCGGGCGCAGGGAGTTGGAGGAGCCCCTCCTCGGGGCGGCCGGCGTGGTCACTGCACGTCGGCCATGAGGATGGGCGGGGCGTGGAGGTGGGTCAGGGTGGGGGAGGGGCCGACCACGTCGTGGGCCATCTCCAGGGCGTCGGCCAGCGTGGAGGCGGCCCGGAACCCGAGCCGGTGCACCGCGGCCGGCTCGCCGCCGACGACGATGACCGCGCCGAGGTGTTGGAGGGCGTGGGCGCACCAGTACCACATGTAGAACGGATGGACGCCGTGATAGGCGTGCCCCGTGCGGTAGAGGTGGATGTACCAGGGATCGGTGGCGAACGACTCCTCGAACTGCTCGGCCACCTGGATGGGATCGGTGGTCTCGCTCAGCACCTGTTCGAAGAAGTCGATGTAGCTGGGGTGGTGGACCGGGTTGAACTCCCACGGCGTCGGGTGGGTCATGATCAGGACGCCGCCCTCGCGCACCAGGGGCTTGCCCCGGTACATGTTGAACAGGTACCCGAGGCCGAGGCAGGCCACCAGGATGGGGTTGAGGATGGAGTTCACGTTGTAGGGGCTGATGTAGGGCAGGCCCATGGTCAAGATGTCGGTCTGGCCGTCGACCACCACCCCCTGCTGGGCCCAGACGTTGTCCGTCGTCACCTTGTGCACCGCCTCCACCTCGCCGGCCTGGACCGAGGTCATCCGGTGGGGTGCCTTCACCGAGTGGAAGATCTGCCGGGCGTAGCGGGCCGGTGTCCGGTCCAGGGCGCTGGCGGCGGCAAGGTAGCCCAACCGGTCCTTGGCTTTCCACTCCCACTCCCGCTTCTGGAGGAAGCGGAACGCCGGGGGGAAGGTGTCGTTGTTGAGGGTGGTCTCGATCTGGAAGACGTTCACCCCGCTGTCGGCAATGAGCCGTCCCATCCTCCAGTTGGACGAGTGGAGCTCGGAGCGGTGCTGGTCCATGAACGAGCGGCTCTGCTGCATGGTGCGGGGATTGTGGTGGTGGCGCAGGCTCTTGTAGCTGGCCAGGCCGGTGGCCACGCTCTTGTGGCCACCGTCCATGGCCACGAGGTTGATGTTGACGTAGACCAACAGGTCGCTCTCGGCGGCGCGTCGGTTGATCTCGACGTCCTCCCCCTGGTCGGTCAGACCCAGGTGGACGAGGGCGTCGGGGTCTTCGGCATCGTGCTGGGTCAGCAGGCCGTTGGGGGCGAAGGCGTCATAGATGCGGTCGCCGACGGCGTGGCGGAGCTCCGCCTCGGTCATGCGGCGGTGGAGGGCCAGGGCCACGATGAGGGCCACGTCGTCCACCCCGGCGTCGGCGGCCATGTCCAGCACCTGCTCGATGACCATCTGGCGGATGTCCGGTCGCTCCATGGGCGGCAGGGGGAGGGAGATGTCGTCGAAGGCGATGGTCAGCTTCATGTCCGGTCGCAGGAGGGCGGGCAGGGGCGACTGGCCGCCCAACGGGTGGGAGAGGGCGTCTCGGATGGTGGCCGAGGGGTCCTTCAGCGGCTCGATGGGCTCGGGCGCGTAGATGACCCGGCTCCCCTCGGGCAGGCGCTCCAGGCTGAACCGCTCGCCCCGCCAGAACAGCGTGGGCGGAGTGGAGCGGTCGACGTCGAGCACGAATCCGGGCCTGGGGCTCATCGTGTGCTTCCTTTCCGGTTGCTCCGGTCACTCCGGCTGCGTAGATCGAAGACCACCTTCACCGCGCCGCGGCGTCCGGCGGCGCCGGCGTGGGCGATGGCCTCCTCGTAGCGTTCGAGGGGGTAGGCGGCCGACACCAGCGATCCCAGCCCGGCCGAGGCCACCAGCTCGATGGCCAGGGCGAAGGTGCGGTGGGGTTCGGGGGCGGCGGGCAGGGCATCGGTGCCGTAGGCGTAGGCGCCCACC
>DATCBL010000234.1:0-2089 GCA_036511875.1 Acidimicrobiales bacterium | reverse complement strand
GTGGCGCCCTCTCGGCGAGGACCGCACCGTCCCCGCTCGGCGCCCGTCGGGGTGGCCGCGGCCGGGGCCGAACGCGTTGCGTGGCCGGGATCCTGAAAGTACCGGCCGCCCTTCCGGCCGCGGAGGCTCGTCGGTATACTTCGTACTTCGCAAGGTCCGCGTGGGCCCTCGGCGTCGGGCCGCTCGTCGCCGCTCGGGTTGTCGGGTGAGTCCCGCGTATGGGGGAAGTGGCACGAAGGACCACGAGGCCATCGTTGGAGATGGTCGGTGGTGTCGATGAAGGGGCGCTTCGGTTGAAGAGTAGGTCTCAGGCGTGCACCTGAAGCAGTGGTACCAGTGGTTGGTCGGTGACGGCCCGCTCCCTGACAAGCGCACCCGCACGGCCGCGGCGTCCGTGCTCCTCCTGACGGTGGCGGTGGCCGTCGCGGTGACCCTCTCCCTGCAGGGTGCGCCCACCCCGACCCCCACCACCGACGGGGCCTCGACCAGCACCACGGCCGCCTCGGCCACCACCGTCGCGCCGAGCACCACCGCGGCGTCGGTCAGCTCCTCGAGTACCACCGTGGCCTCGACCCCGGTGGCCACGACCGTCCCCCCGACCAGTACCAAGGCCCAGAAACACCACGCCACCTCCACGGCCCGGAGCGGCAGTCGGGCCCGGGGGCACCATGGCGCGGCCACCGCCACCAAAGCGGCCGTCACACCGACCACGTCCACCACGACGCCGGCCCAGAGGCCGAATGCCACGCCGTCCGGGGTGACCATGGCATCCGCGAACCCGGCCACCGACCCGCCCTCGGACCCGCCGGCGTCGCCGATCAGCCCGGCCATCGCCGCCGGCGCCCAGGCGCCGGTGGCCTCGGACCCGCCGGCGCCCACGCCACCGGGTCGGCCCACGGCGGTCCGGGCCGGCATCGGCCACGACTCGTCCCGGATCAGCTGGTCGCCACCGAGCTCGGGCGGGAGTATGCCGATCTCCGGCTACGACGTCTACGTGGGGACGAGCCCGGGTGGCGAGTTCATCGCCCCGGCCAACGGGGCCGTGCCGATCACCGGACACGGCTGGGCGGCCACCGGCCTGACCGCCGGCACCCCCTACTACTTCACCGTGCGGGCCGTGAGCGCCGTCGGCCTCTCGCCTCCGTCCCTCGAGGTCACCTCCACCCCGACCTCCGCCCGTCAGGGGGTCGGGGCCATTGCCGCCCCGGTCACCGGGGTGGCGTCCACCCCCCAGGGCACGGGCTACTGGATGGTCAACGAGAGGGGTGCGGTCTCGGCCCACGGCACCGCCGTCGACTACGGCTCGACCGCCGGACTCAAGCTGAACGCCCCGATCGTGGCCCTGGCGTCGACCCCGGACGGCCTCGGGTACTGGCTGGTGGCCAGCGACGGAGGCGTCTTCGCCTTCGGCGACGCCGCCTTCTACGGCGGCATGGGCGGTCAGGTCCTGAACGCCCCGGTGGTCGGGATCTCGTCGACCCCGGACGGCCTGGGGTACTGGTTGGTGGCCGGCGACGGAGGGGTGTTCGCCTTCGGCGACGCCGTCTACTTCGGCGGCACGGGGGGCCAGAGTCTCACCGCCCCGGTGGTCGGGATGGGCGTGGCCCGCGACGGCCTCGGCTACTGGCTGGTGGCCAGCGACGGAGGGGGCTTCACCTTCGGCTACGCCACCTACTACGGCAGCACCGGAGGCCAGCAGCTCACGGCCCCGGTGGTCGGGATCACCACAGCACCGGGCGACCAGGGGTATTGGTTGGTGGCCCGGGACGGAGGGGTCTTCTCGTTCGGCTCGGCCACCTTCAACGGCGGGGCGGGCCAGGTCCCCCTCTCGGCCCCGGTGGTGGGGATGACGGCGGATCAGGCCACGGGCGGCTACTGGCTGGTCGGCTGGGACGGAGGAGTCTTCGCATTCGGCGCGCCTTTCCTCGGGGCCGGCTGAGCCGAGGGTCCGAGCCCGATCGCCGGGCCGCTCGCTCGGCAGGGTACGGCTGGTGTCGGGTTGTGGAGCCAGACTCTCCACTTGACCGGGTGTGCGCCTCTGCTTCTCATGACCACTCACCGTGGCCGGCGAGAGCCGGACCTGTCTCGG
>DATCBL010000233.1:0-3716 GCA_036511875.1 Acidimicrobiales bacterium | reverse complement strand
GCCCCGTAGTTCACGCCCATCGAGGTGCCCTCCACGACCAGCACCTCCCCCAGGAGCACCGGGCCCAGCGACAGGGTGAGGTAGCCGTGGGCGATGGCCGTCCCGAACGGGCCGTTCTTGGCGCGCTCCGGGTCGACGTGGATCCACTGGTGGTCGCCGGTGGCTTCGGCGAACAGGTTGATCTGCTTCTGTTCGATCCGGTGCCACTCGCTGTAGCCCAGGTGCTGCCCGACCAGGTCGTGGAATTTCTCGATGCCCTGCACTGTGGTTGCCATGTCCCAGACTGTACGGGAGACCGGGTCCGCCCGACCACCGCTCCGCCGCCGACCCTACGGTTGAGGCCTCCCTTCGCCGGCGGCTCAGCGCCTCCTTAGCCGGGTCCGGTCGGTACGCTGCTCCTCGTGGACATGGGACACAGCCATCGCAACCTCCAAGGAGGTGGGGCGCGCGCCGCCGTGTTCGGGATCAGCGACGGGTTGGTCTCCAATGTCGCCCTCATCCTGGGCATGGCCGGAGCCCACGCCTCGGCCGGGGCGGTGCGCCTGGCCGGGGTGGCCGGGCTGGTCGCCGGGGCGTTCTCCATGGCCGCCGGCGAGTACATCTCCATGCGGGCGCAGTCGGAGCTGATGGAACGGGAGCTCGACGTGGAGCGAGAGGCCATCCACCTCGACCCCGAGGACGAGCGGCGGGAGCTGGCCGCCATCTACCGGAGCCGCGGCCTCGACACCGCCATGGCCGAGGAGCTGTCGGTGAAGATGATGAGCGATCCCGAGATGGCCCTCGAGACCCACGCCCGCGAGGAGCTGGGGATCGACCCGGAGAGGACCGGCAATCCGCTCCAGGCGGCGGGCTCGTCGTTCGTGATGTTCGCCATCGGCGCCTTCATCCCCCTGCTGCCCTGGCTCATCACCTCGGGCACCCAGGCCACGCTGTGGTCGGTGGCCCTCGGGGCGGTCAGCGCCTTCGGGGTCGGGGCGGCGCTGGCCTTCTTCACCGGTCGTTTCTGGCTGTGGTCGGCCACCCGTCAGCTGCTCATCTCGGGGGTGGCCGCCGGCGTCACCTACGGCGTGGGCCACCTCATCGGCGTCCGCTGATCCCGCCCCGGCCCGGAGGTCAGGCCCCGGCCACCGACCTCACGTAGGCGCGGTCCACGTGGTCCTCCACGAAGCCCAGGGACCGGTAGAGGGACACCGCGGCCAGGTTGTCGGCGTCCACGTAGAGCATGCCCACCGACCGGCCGTGGGCCGCCAGCCAGTCCAGCCCGGCCCGGGTCAGGGCCCGTCCCCAGCCCCGCCCCCGGAAATCGGGGTCCACCCCGATGACGTAGATCTCCCCCATGGGGGGTTCCGTGCGGGCATGGACCTTGGTCCAGCAGAACCCGGCCATGCGCCCCTCGGTCTCGAGCACCAGGAACCCTTCGGGGTCGAACCACTCCTCCTTCTCGCGCGCCACCAAGGTGTCGAGGTCCCAGTGACCCTGCTCGGGGTGGGAGGCGAAGGCCCGGTTGTTGGTGTCCAGCCAGGCCCGCTCGTCGAGGCCCGGGCGGAAGGGCCGGGTGGCCACGGCCAGCCCGGGCGCGTCGTGCCCGACCGGGGGGAGAGGGAGCCGGCACCGCATCTGGAGGAGGTCGCGCTCGCGGTGGAAGCGGTGCCGGGCCGCCAGGGCATCGCCGGTGTCGCCGGCCTGGGGCAGCCACAGCCGGACGGTGCTCCCGCCGACCGCGGCCACCTGGTCGAGCGCGGCCCCGAGGAGGGCGTCGGAGACCTCGGTGGGCTGCGGCGTCCGGGGATCGACCAGCAGCTCGAGGGCGAACTCGCCCCGGTCCCGGTCGCCGCTCAGCTGGGCGTAGCCCACCGGCTCCACCCGATCGGCCCCGGCGGCCAGCACCCCGAAGGCGGGGTGACCGTCCCCCCCGCCACCGTCGGCAGCCCAGGACGAACGGGCCAGCACCATGCGCTGGTGCTCGCTCAGCGGGGCGTGCCCGGTGGCCGCCTCCACCCTCGCCGACAGCGCTTCGACCGAGCGGCGCAGGGCCGGGGTCGGTTCGCTCACGACGACGAGTCCGAGGCCGTCCATGGACCGAACGCTACCGGTAGTCTGCCGACCGTGGCCCGACCCCGCACTCCGGCCGGACGAGCCCGCCGGACCGCCGGCCGGCTGGCCGATCTGTATCCGGGCACCGCCGAGGACTTGTGCGCGCTGGACCACGCCGGCCCCTTTCAACTGCTGGCGGCCACCATCCTCTCGGCCCAGTGCACCGACGAGCAGGTGAACCGCACCACCCCGGCCCTCTTCGCCCGCTACCCCGATCCGTACGTCCTGGCCGCCGCCGATCTGTCCGAGGTGGAGGTGATCATCCACTCGACGGGGTTCTTCCGGGCGAAGGCCCGCAACCTGGTGGGCATGGCCTCGGCGTTGGTGGAGCGCTACCACGGCGAGGTCCCCGCGGCGATGGGCGACCTGGTCACGCTGCCCGGCGTCGGCCGCAAGACCGCCAATGTGGTGCGGAGCGTGGCCTTCGGGCTTCCGGGGCTCCCCGTCGACACCCACGTGCAGCGGCTCTCGGCCCGGCTGGGCCTGACCGAAGAGACCGACCCGGTGCGGGTGGAGGCGGTGCTGAACACCATGATCCCGGCGGCCGAACGGGGCGTGTTCAGCCTCCGGCTGATCCTCCACGGCCGGGCCACCTGTCCGGCCCGGGGACCCCACTGCGAGCGTTGCGTGCTCGCCGACTTCTGCCCGTCGGCCCGAGTCACGACCGGCCCCGTCCCGCCCGGGTCGGGCGGAACTGAGCCCTCCTGGCGTCAGGCGGCGGCGACCGGGGGCGACGCCGGCGACCCGGCGGTGCGAGGGGTTTCGTCGTCGGCGGCGTGGGGCCGGGGCCCCGCGCCGGAAAGTCCGCTGTGAACAGGGATTTCCGCCCGCCGGTTTCGCCGGGGAGTTTTCGGCGGGGCAAATCTTCGCTGCGGTGACTGGCAATCGGGCGGAAAACGTGATGTTCTAGAGGTCTCGGAACCGGTTCCCGCCAACTGGTTCCGCAGAGCGGTGTTCGGGATCCGCCGCCCGGCCCGCTCGCGCGAAGGCACCCTTCGGGGTGCCTTCGCCGCGTCCGGGGATCGGCGGCACGATACGGGCCCGGAGGTCTCACGCCTCCCGTCAACGGACCGGGCTCACCGGCGGCTGAGCGTGAGGGAGAGCCGCGACAGGCGACGGTTGGCGCTGGTCAGCGCCCGCTCGATGGCGAACAGCTCCCGGGCCGTCTCCTCGTCCTTGACGGCATCGGCCGCGTCGGCGTGGACGGTGATCCGGCGACTCAGTTCGTCGAGTGCCGTGGCGAGCGAGGAGAGTTCTGCGGAACTGGTGGCCATGGACCGATCATGGCACCACCGGGCATCCTCGGGTACCGGGCCGGGTCGTGGCCGGGCCTCGGCCCGGCCCGATCGGCTCACCTGGTCCGGTAGCATCGACGGGCTATGGCTCTCCGCCGCCTGGACCTCCGAGGCTTCACCGGCAACCGCAGAGCCCTGCGGGACGCCCTGCCGCGTCCCACCGACGAGCAGGACCGTTCCTCGGAAGCCGTGGCCGCCATCGTGGCCGAGGTGCGGACCGACGGGGACACCGCACTGCGCCGGTTGACCCAGCAGTTCGACGGGGTCACCGTCGACGAGCTCCGGGTGCCGGAATCGGAGATCCAGGGCGCGCTGTCCCGCATCCCC
>DATCBL010000232.1:0-3776 GCA_036511875.1 Acidimicrobiales bacterium | reverse complement strand
ACCCGGGTCAGCTACCCGCTCCTCCCCCCTCGGGTGGTGCGCAACCGGACCCGGGGCGGGTCCATGCTGGCCATGCTGTTCGCCAGCGCCGGGATCTTCGGGGTCTTCCTGTTCCTCACCTACTACCTGCAGGGCACCCTCGGATTCAGCCCGGTCAAGACCGGGGTGGCCTTCCTGCCCATGGTGGCGGCCCTGGCCTCCATGGCTCAGGTGTCCAACCGCATCCTCCTTCCCAAGTTCGGGCCCAAGCCCATCGTGCCGGTCGGACTCCTCTGCGCCGCGGCCGCCCTCTACGGTCTCCATCTGGTCGGTCTCCACAGCTCGTACGTCACCCATGTGCTGCCCTACATCATCCTGCTGGGCTTCGGATTCGGGCTGAGCCTGGCCCCCTCGTTCAGCACCGGCACCCTCGGATTGGCGCCCCACGACGCCGGCGTGGGGTCGGCGACCCTCAACACCACCCAGCAGGTCGGGGGGTCGGTCGGCACCGCCCTGCTCAACACGCTGGCCGGCGGGGCCGCCGCCGCCTACCTGGTCGGCCGGGCCGTGACCCCGGCCAACGTGAAGGCCGCGGCCCTGCACAGCTACACGACGGCGTTCCTGTGGTCGTCGCTGATCTTCGTGGTCGGAGCGGTGGTGGCCGGTCTTGTGCTGCGGCGGGGCACGATGGGCCAGCTCGGAGCGCCCGACGCGCCGGTCGGCGACCCCTGACCGGTCGTCGGGGAATCGCCGGGCGGCTTGAGCCCCGGGCCCGACTCAGCCCGCCGCTGGATCCGGAACCAGCACGCAGCGGGTGCCGGTGTAGATGGTGGGCATGCACTTGTTGCAGTGGATGCACAGGCCCTCGTCGGTCGAGCCCTGCTCCCAGCGCCGGACCAGGTCGGGCTCCCGAAGCAGGGCACGGGCCATGGCCACGAAGGAGAACCCCTCGCCCAACGCGGCCTCCACCGTGTCCAGACGGTTCACTCCGCCCAACAGGATCAGCGGGAGGGACAGGGCGTCGAGGAATTGGCGGGCATAGGGCAGGAGGTACGCCTCCTCGAACGGGTACTCCCGGAGGAACCTCGAACCCACCAGCCGGAAGCCGGCCCGCAGGGGGCCGGGCAGCGTGGCCGCGAACTCCACCCGCGGGGCCTCTCCCCGGAACAGGAACATCGGATTGGAGAGCGAGCTCCCACCGGTGAGCTCCAGGGCGTCGAGGGCGCCCTGGGCCTCCAGCATGCGCCCGAACTCGAGGCTCTCCTCGAGCCAGAACCCGCCGTCCACGCCGTCGGCCATGTTGAGCTTGGCGGTGACTGCGGCCCGGTCCCCGACGGCGCCCTTCACCGCCTCGACCACCTGGAGGGGGAAGCGGGACCGGTGGGCCAGGCTGCCCCCCCACCGATCGGTCCGGCGGTTCAGCCTCGGGCTGAGGAACGAGCTCAGGAGGTAGTCGTGGCCCAGGTGGATCTCGAGGCAGTCGAACCCGGCCTCGACGGCCAGGGCCGCCCCGCGGCGGTACTCCTCGGTGATGCGGGCGATGTCGTCATCGGTGGCGGCGCGGGTCATCCCCCCGCTCGGGCTCAGCCGCCGGGTG
This sequence comes from Acidimicrobiales bacterium, assembly GCA_036511875.1. GTDB lineage: Bacteria > Actinomycetota > Acidimicrobiia > Acidimicrobiales > RAAP-2 > Bog-756. The sequence goes on along the minus strand of DATCBL010000232.1, from coordinate 2,200 downwards.
GGGGCCAACGCCGGGGAGCGGTTGGAACGGGCGTTGGCCACCGGCCCGGCGTGCCCGATCTGGGCCGAGGCCGCCGCCCCGGCCTGGTGGACGGCGTCGGTCACCTGCCGCAGGCCGGGGACCACCTCGGCGCCGAGCAGCACGCAGTGGCGGTCCGTCCGGCCCTCGGGCGACACGGCCAGGTAGGCCACCGTGGTCATGGCCACCCCGCCCCCGGCCGCCCGGCGGTGGAAGGCCACCAGGTCGTCGCCCACCTGGCCCTTGGGTGTGGCCCCCTCGAAGGTGGCCGACTTGATGATCCGGTTCTTCAGCGTGAGCGGCCCGAGGCGGGCCGGCCCGAAGACCGCCGGTGTCGACCCGTGGCCCGGGCGCCCTCTCGGGCTCATCCCCCACCTCCGGGGCCCGCCCCGGCCGGCTCCGGCCCCTCCTCCCGGGACGCGCCGACCGCCTCGAGGGCCTCCATGACCGCGGTGGCCAGGCTCGGATGGCACACCACGAGGTCCGGCAGCCACGGGTCGGGCTGGGAGTAGCGCAGCGGCGACCCGTCGAGGCGGGTGGCGTGGAGCCCCATCCTCAACGCCACCGCCACCGGGGCGGCCGAGTCCCACTCGTACTGTCCCCCGGCGTGGACGTAGACCTCGGCCTCGCCCCGGATGACGGCGCTGATCTTGGCGCCGGCCGAACCCATGGGCAGGGTCTCGGCGCCCAAACGTTCGGCCACCGCCGGCACGAACCAGGGCGGCCGGGTCCGGCTCACCACCATGCGGGGGAGGGCTCGGGCCGGGGCCAGGGCCGGAGGGCTCCCGGTGCCCAGCACCACACCGAGGGCCGGGAGGGCCACGGCCCCCACCACCGGGTCACCGTCGATGGCCAGGGCCACGTGGACGGCCCAGTCCTCACGGCCCTCGGAGTACTCGCGGGTGCCGTCCAGGGGGTCGACGATCCAGACCCGCCCGGACACCGGACCGAGTTCCTCGGAGCGGTCGGCCTCCTCCGAGCGGACCCGGTCGGCGGGGAACCGCTCGGACAGACGGATCATCAGCAGCCGGTGGGCCCGGCCATCGCCCTCGCGGCCGAGCTCCTTGCCGGTCAACGGCCCGTTCCGCAGCTCGACCAGGACGGCGCCGGCCTCGTCGGCCAGCTCGGCCGCCGCCCGGTGCTCGTCACCCAACTGTTCGCTCGTGTCCACTGCTGTCCCCTCCCCCGCGGTCGATCCGGTGTGTCGCCGGTGCCCCGTCGGGGTCAGCGCCCCCGGCGGGGCACCAGTCTGCCCGACATCGGGGCCTCGCCACCCGGTCCCCCGGCCCGGACGGAGGCTGGCCGCCGGGTCGGGGCCACCGACGCCGACCGGATGTCCCCGGGCGGTGAGTACGCTGCCCCCCATCGTGCCCGCCGCTCCCGCCATGACCGCCGACGAGCTCCAGCAGATGCTGGACACCGCCTTCCCCGGGACCAAGCTCCCGTACACCGTCGAGTCCATCACCACCACCACGGCCCGGCTGCGCCAGCGGATCGGCCTGTTCGACAGCCGCCCGGGCGGGACGGTGTCGGGCCCCACCCTGATGGCCCTGGCCGACTGCGCGGCATGGATGGTCATCGTGGGCCAGATCGGGCCGGTGGCCCTGTCGGTGACCACCAGCCTCCACATCGACTTCTTCCGGAAGCCCGAGCTGGTCGACCTGGTGGCCCAGGCCACCCTGCTCAAGCTGGGGAAGCGACTCGGGGTGGCCGAGGTGGCCCTGTACTCCGATGGGAGTGACGAGCTGGTGGCCAAGGCCCAGGTCACCTACTCGATCCCTCCTCGGTAGGCCGGGCCGCCCCGCCACCGTCATTGCACTCCCCGCGCCCCCGTGCCAGCATCGCGGGATACCTTCCAAGGGGGAACCGATCATGCACGACCTCGTCATCCGAGGGGGAACGGTCGTCGACGGTACCGGCGCACCGGCTCGCGTCGCCGACGTGGCGGTCGACCGTGGGCACATCTCCGGCGTCGGCTCCTTCGCCGACGCCCCGGCCAACCGGACGGTGGACGCCGACGGCCTGCTGGTCACCCCGGGCTGGGTGGACATCCACACCCACTACGACGGCCAGGCCACCTGGGACGAGGTGCTGGCCCCGAGCAGTTGGCACGGCGTCACCACCATCGTGACCGGCAACTGCGGGGTGGGATTCGCCCCGGCCCGGCCCGACCGGCACGACT
>DATCBL010000231.1:0-4732 GCA_036511875.1 Acidimicrobiales bacterium | reverse complement strand
CGCAGCCCATCCGGGCCATGGTGGAGCGTCATCCTGCGGCCAAGACCCGGGTCATCGCCAGCGGCGGGACGGTCCGGGCCCTGGCCCGACTGGCCGTCGTGCTCCACCGGCCCCTCGGACCTCACGAATCGTCCTCGTCGGTGCAGGTCAACCAGGTGGAGCTCCCGGCCGGTCAGCTCCACCAGCTCGCCGAGCGGCTCTCCACGCTCGACCTCGACGCCCGGCTGGCCCTGCCCGGGATCCATGCCCGCCGGGCCCCCCTCCTCCCCATCGGGGCGGTGGTGCTCTCCACGCTGGTGGAGCATCTGGGACTGCAACGCCTGGTGGTGAGCGACTGGGGACTCCGAGAGGGCGCCGTCATCGGCGCCCTCTCGCTCAACACGGACCGGAACGAGATCCCGAGCTGATCGGCCCGGGATCGCCCGGTTCAGGCCTTCTTGCCCAGGATCCTGTTCATCCCGGTCCCGCAGACCGGGCACTTGCCCTTGGCCGAGCGACGGCCGTTGGCCATTTCGACCTCTTCGCCGTCGAACTGCCGCTTCTCTCGGCATTTCACGCAGTATCCCTCGTACGACGCCATGGACTCCTCCTCAACAATTCGGTGCTCGATCCGGTGATCGGATGGTCCGAACGTACCGGCCTGGGCACGGGGAGGGGGGGATAGGCCGCCCAAGTGCTAGCTGGAGTTAGCAGTGGGGCGGCTCCGGGGCCGGGCCGGAATCAGACCGAGCCGGCCTCGAGGGTGGGCGGTTCATCTGCGGTGGAGATGTCGGCCATCAGCGTGGCGATGTCCTTGGCCGGCAGCGGAGGGCTGAAGAAGTAGCCCTGGGCGATGGTGCAGCCCCGCTGGAGCAGCACCCGACTCTGCACCGAGGTCTCGACCCCCTCGGCCACGCAGTCCAGCCCCAGCCGAGCGGCCATGGAGATGATGGCGGAGACCAGGGAGTTGTTGTCGGCGTCGGGCCCGAGCACCTGGACGAAGGACTGGTCGATCTTGAGGGTGGAGACCGGGAACGCCCCGATCCGGTTCAGCGACGAGTTGCCGGTCCCGAAGTCGTCGATGGTGAATCGGACCCCGAGGCGGCGCAGCCGCTCGATGGTGGCCCGGGCCGGCCCCGCCTTGTCCAGCACCACCCGCTCGGTGATCTCGAGCTCGAGGAGCGTGGGATCGACCCCGGTCTCGATCAGGGCCCGGTGGATGTTGTCGAACAGCTGGGGGTTCGACAGGTCCCGGGAGGCCAGGTTCACCGAGACCCGGAGGGGGGGCAGTCCGCTGTCGATCCAGCTGCGGGCCTGCCGGCAGGTCTCGGCCAGGACCCAGGTGTCGAGGGCCACGATGACGTCGGTCCGTTCGGCCATGGAGATGAACGACGAGGGCTCGAGGACGCCGAGGGTCGGGTGGTTCCACCGGATGAGCGCCTCCACCCCCACCACCTCGGAGGTGCGCAGGTCGATGTAGGGCTGGTAGAGGAGGAAGAACTCGTCGTGCTCGAGGGCGTGGACCAGGTCGGCGTAGAGGGTGTCCTCGTCGACGGCCTGGCGTCCGTGGCTGGAGTTGACCAGCGAGCCCGAGTACATCTGGAAGGCGTTCCGGCCCCGGTCCTTGGCCCGGTACATCGCCTCGTCGGCCCGGCTCAACAGCTCGTCGTAAGTGTCGCCGTGGTCGGGGGCCATGGCGATGCCGATGGAGGCCGAGGTCTCCACCTCCTCACCCAGCACGGCGAAGGAAGCGCTCAGCGACTGGAGCGAGCGCTGGGCCAGCTGGTCGATGGCCAGCTGGTCGGCCAGGCCGGGCAGCAGGATGGCGAACTCGTCCCCGCCCACCCGGGCCACGGTGTCCTGGGCGCGGACGGTGTCCACCAGCCGCTGGCCGACTTGCTGGATGAGCTCGTCCCCGGCGGCGTGGCCCAAGGTGTCGTTGACCGACTTGAAGTGGTCGAGGTCGACGAAGAACATGCACACGGGCTCGCCGACCCGTCGCGACCGGACCAGCTCTTGCTCCACCCGGTCCTCGAAGAGCCGGCGGTTGGGCAGCCCGGTGAGGGCGTCGTGCCAGGCCATGTGCGAGATCTTCTCCAGCAGCTCCAGGTTCTGCACCGCGGTGGCGGCCTGGTCGGCCACGCCGGACAGGCGCTCGTGGAGGTCGGGATCGTGGACCGAGGCGACCGAGGAGTCGGCGCCGAAGTTGGCAGCGATGACCCCGAGGAACTCCCCGGCGGCGAAGAGCGGGGCCACCACCGAGGCCGCCGTGCCCGAGCGGTCCAGCAGGGCGCGGAGATAGGGCTCGTCGGTCGAGGCGTCGAGGACCATCACCTCCCGGTGGTGCATCATCCGGTCGATGACCGGGGCGTCGGTGCGGATGGTCAGCGGGCCCGTCCCGGGCTCGGGGGGATCCTCGGTCGCTTCCCCGGTGGCCGGGTCGACCCCCGACCCGCGGGCTGCCCCGGGGTCCGGGGCGATCGGGACGATCGGGCCGGTATAGGCGTTGGGCGCCTCGAGCCCGGTGGTCCGGGCCCGGGGGACCAGCCGTCTGGTGTCGCCCTCCCACAGGTAGACGGTGGCCTGGTCGCAGTGGGTCACGCCGGGCACCGTGTCCGCCAGCAGCTGGATCAGCTCGGCCAGGGTGGTCACCCGGGACAGGGACTCGGAGAAGGAGAGCAGCGTCCGGGCCGTGGCGTCGCTCCGCTTGGCCTCGGCCAGCACGCTGAAGACGTCGAGGGCGGTGGCGGCGTACTCGGCGTAGAGGTTGAGGAGCTGGGACTCCCCGGCCGAGAGCTCGGCGTCGGCGGGGAGGAACTCGACCAGCCGGCCGTAGTGGCGGCGGGGCGAGGCGATGTCCACCACCACCTGGGACCGGTCGAGCTGGCCGGGATCCTCGCGCCACAGCACGGCCGCCAGGTGCTGGGCCTCCCCGGCCTCGAGACCCCGGTGGTGGAGTTGGATGGGGGTCCCGGGTTGGACCCGGACCATCAACAGGTACCGGTGGGCCGAGACGACGGCGTCGGCGCGGGCGGCGATCTGGGTCAGCAGCGACTCGACGTCGTCGTCCAGGAGCTCGACCGAGGTGGCGAACGCCCCTCCGACCAGCAGGCTCATCCGGTCCAGCTGCTCCTGCAGCTCGGCCGCCGACCGGCCCGAGGTGCCCTGGTCCCCCCCGGTGCTGGGGCTCAGAGCCGGGTCGCCGGTCCCGGTGTGCGGCTCGGGGCCGGCGGCCGGGGTCGGGACCGGGGTCAACGCGGTCGCCGGCTCCGGGCCGTCGTCGCCGGCGGGACCGGACCCGGTGGGCTCCCAGCTGAGGGCGTACAGGCAGCGCCGGCCACCCCGGGCCGCGCACTCGGTCTCGGTGATGAGGGCGGGCTCCAGGTCGAAGAGCACCGGGATCTGGGCCAGGAGGCCCCGGGTCAGCTCGCACAGGTGGGCGTGGCGGGGCTGATGGTGCTTCGGGACCACCTCGACGAGCGCGTGGTCCGCGGCGACCTCGACGGCGCCGGCGGACGCGGTCGTCTCGAAGTGGTCGATCACCGGCCCGATGTGCTGCAGCACGCGAGGGACCGAGCCCAGTTCCCGGAGTCGATCGCCGAACGTGGTGCCCTCGGGCGTGAACAAGAGCACTTCGCCCACGTGGAGGCCGATGGCCCCGTCCCCGGTGACCAGGGCGGCGGCGTTGAGGAGCGCCACCGTCTCGGTCAGCGAGCTCCAACGGGCGGGATCGGCCAACTCGGTGAAGGAGCGCTGTTCGCCGGCCAGGGCCAGGGCCTGGGCCACCCCGGCGTCGCCGCTGTGGGCCCGGACCAGGCCGATCACGACATGGACCGCCGACCCCGAGACGTCGCGACCGTTCCCGGCCTCCTGCCTCAAGTCTGCCACGTCAATTGACATTGCTGGTCATTCACCCCTCGGCAACCATGCCGCACTTCGGACCTGCGCTTCTCTTCCCCTATCTTCGACCATTCCCGGGCGATCCTTTACCGTCCGCCCGGCGCACCGGCCCGGCCGGTGACCTGGGCATCTAGACTCGCCCCATGAGCATCTACGACCCCCCACTCCACTCCCTCGCCGGAGACCCCGCCAGCCTCGGCGACTACCGGGGCCAGGCCCTGCTGGTGGTCAACGTGGCGTCCAAGTGCGGCCTCACGCCCCAGTACGAGGGCCTCGAACGGTTGCAGAAGACCTACGGCGACAAGGGATTCAGCGTCGTCGGGTTCCCCTGCAACCAGTTCGGGGAACAGGAGCCCGGGTCCTCCGAGGAGATCGCCACCTTCTGCTCGGCGACCTACGGGGTGACCTTCCCCATGTTCGAGAAGGTGGAGGTGAACGGCGGCCACCGCCACCCGGTCTACGAGGAGTTGGTGAGCTTCCCCGACGGCGAGGGTGAGGCGGGCGACATCCAATGGAACTTCGAGAAGTTCCTGGTCTCACCGGAGGGGGAGATCGTGCGGCGCTTCCGGCCCATGGTGGACCCCGAGGCCCCCGAGGTCACCGACGCCATCGAGGCCAACCTGCCGGGCTGACGTCCGACGGGTCGGCCGCCGGCCTGCTCGACGGCCCATCGTCACCAAGGGCCCATCGCCACCAAGGAGGAGACCATGTCGGGTCCGAGCGGCCGGGGCGAGCCGGTCATCGAGGAGCTCATCGAGGTCTGGGCCTCCATCGTCGTCGCCTGCGAGCAGCTCGACGACGAGCAGTGGGAGCGGGGCACCGACTGTCCGGGCTGGACGGTGAAGGACCAGGT
>DATCBL010000230.1:0-5350 GCA_036511875.1 Acidimicrobiales bacterium | reverse complement strand
GCCCCGATCGGCGTGCTGATCCTGAGCGTGATCGCCGCGGCCACGCTGCGGCTCGTTCTGGGTGTCACGACGTGCGTGGCCGCCGTCTGGATCATCATCTCCTCTCGGGTGATGCGTCCCGATCCGGTCGTGCCCCGGCGCTCGACCACCCTGGCCATGGGGTTCGCCAGCGGCGTGATCAACACGTCACTGGCCACCAACGGTCCCCCGCTCGTCTATGAGCTGCGCCGGACCGGGTTTCGTGACGACCGGTTCCGCGCCACCATCTCTGCCGTCTTCCTGATCTCGAATCTCATCGGGCTCCCACTCCTGGCCCTGGCCGGACTGATCACCAGGTTCGACACCGTCCTCGCGGCCACGTCGCTCGTGCCCTGCGTGGCCGGCATCGCCGTGGGGTCATGGATCGGGGCGCGGATGGAGCCGGCTCACTTCGGCTGGGCTGTCGACCTCCTCCTGCTGGCCACCGGCGTCCTCACCATCAGCAAGGCCATCTCCTGAGCGGCGCCGGCGGGCCGACAGATGTGGAGTACGACGCCTTGAGCGAGGGTACCGGGCAGAGCCGGGTCGGATGTCGGGAGTCGTTGTACCGTCATGGGGGCTTCAGGCCGGGGGCGCCTGCCACCCAGACCCGGTTCCCCGACGGGCAGAGAGGACGGCATCATCCATGGCTTCCCCAGACAGGTCCCACGCTCTCGATCACCTGGTGGTCGTCCTGTTCGAAAACCGGTCCCTCGACAACGTGCTCGGGCACCTCTACGGCCCCGGCGACGGGAAGACCTTCGACGGGGTCATCGGCAAGGACCTGACCAACCCCATTCCGTCCTGGGCCGAGCACGGTGCCGACCGGAACGTGGTGCCGTATACCGTCGCCACCGACATGGACTCCCCTGACCCCGATTCGGGCGAGGAGTACTTCCACACCAACACCCAGCTCTACAACACGATGGACGATGACAATCGGGGCAAGATCGGCGACGCCGCCACCGCGCCGTGGAACGCGCCCCCGCCCGGGGCGACGCCGACCATGGACGGGTTCGTCACCGACTACATCAGCACCTTCACCGGTGAGGTGGGCCGCCAACCCACCTGCGACGAGTACGCCCACATCATGACCGGCTACACCCCTGCGCAACTCCCGGTCCTGAACGGCCTGGCCCGGGAGTTCGGGGTCTTCGACCACTGGTTCAGCGAGGTGCCGTCGCAGACCTTCATGAACCGGTCGTTCTGGACCGCGGCCACGTCGTCGGGCACCGTGGTCAACTCCCCGGTGAAGAAGTGGTTCACCAGGAACAGTGCCGAGACGATCTTCGAGCGGCTGGAGCAGCACGGCAAGACCTGGAAGGTCTATGTCATGGAACCGATGCCGTTGTCGTTCACCGGCGTCGTCCACTACCCCCGGCTGAAGCACCGGCTGGCCACCCACTTCGTGCCCTTCGCCGAGTTCGAGCGGGATGCCGCCGCCGGCACCCTTCCCGACTTCTCCCTGATCGAGCCCAACATGTTGGCCGGGCACGGCGACTACCACCCGGCGATGGGCCGCTCCTTCGTCGCCACCGTGGACATCCCGGTGGACAGCCCGTCCTCGGTGCTCTCCGGAGAGGTCTTCTTGGCCCGGGTCTACGACGCCTACCGCTCGGCCACCTCGGAGACCGGCGCCAACGTCTGGAACACCGCCCTGCTGATCGGCTGGGACGAACCGGGTGGGACCTACGACCACGTCCCCCCGGGTCGGGTGCTGCCACCCGACCCGGCCGCCCCGGCGGGCGAGTGCGGGTTCACCTTCGACCGCTCCGGCTACCGGGTCCCGGCCGTCATGGTGTCCCCCTGGGTCGAACCAGGATCGGTGTTCAACGAGGAGTACCGCCACACCTCCCTCATCGCCACCCTCCGCAAGGTGTGGGGTCTCGGTGAGGCGTTCACCCAACGGGATGCCGCGTCACGCCCGTTCGACGGCGTCTTCACCCTCGGGACACCCCGCGGTCCGGAGGGGTGGGCCGTGATCAAGGCCCGGCCCGTGCCCGACTGGACGATGGACCCCGACGTGGTGGGCCGGGGACTCAGCACCCTGGGCAAGGGCATCGGGCACGGCCTGATCGTCAGGGCCAGAGAGATGGCCGTGAAGCTCCCCGCCGCCCTCGATGATCCCAACGCGCCTCTCACGCCCCGTCTCATCGTGGACGGAATCAAGGAGGTCGCTTCGCACTTCTTCCCGCTCCTCGCCGAGGACGCCCAGGACCGGGACTGACCGGGGAGGGACCGGGCCTCACCGGCCGGACCGACCAGAACGGCCAGGGACCGGTGGACCGGAACGCATTACCCTGGGAGCCATGGAGGAGCAGGGGGACCGGGGGACGTTCGCGTTTGACGAGTCGCACGCCCTCTACGGGCCGATACGGGCCATGGTGGAGGACCAGTTCCGCGAGGCCAGGACGGAGCCCAGCCTGAGGGTCCACCCCGGCGACGAGATGTTCCTACACAGCATCGCCGCCCTGTCTCCGCCCGAGTTCGGCACGATGGCCTACTTTCGGGCCGGTCTTCAGATCCTCGACGCGCTCCGCCAGGCGGCCGGCTGGCACCAGCGGCCCCTGGCCAGCCTGGATCGGGTCCTCGACTTCGCGGCCGGCTACGGGCGCTCCTCCCGCTTCCTGGCCGCGCTCCTGGCCCCGGAACGGGTCTGGACGGCCGAGATCCTTCCCGACGCGGTGGCGTTCCAGCGGGCCGAATTCGGCGTCAACTCGATCCAGTCGTCGAAGGATCCGGCCGAGTTCCGGTGCGACGAGCGGTTCGACCTGATCTTCGTCTCGTCGCTGTTCAGCCACCTTCCCGAGCGGACCTGGGGGACCTGGCTCGAGCGGCTCCACGGTCTCTTGGCCCCTTCGGGCATCCTGGCCTTCAGCGTCCACGATGAGGCCCTCGTCCCGCCGTCTCACCACCTGCCCGACGGCGGTCTGCTGTTCCTGCCCGAGAACGAGGCCGACAGCTGGGACGTCGCCGAGTACGGCACCACCTTCGTGAGCGAGGCGTTCGTGTCGCGGGTGGTCGAGCAGCGTCTGGCTGGTGACGGCTTCGTGCGCCTCCCGAAGTCCCTGTGCTTCAGCCAGGACCTCTACATCGTCGGGAACTCCGGGCGCCTGGACCGGGATCGCCGCTTCTGGCGTGGTCCCTACGGGCAGGTCGCCGAGGTGGATCTGGTGGAGGTCCAGAAACGGCGCTACCGGGCGACGGGCTGGGCCATCGACATGGACGGGGCCCCGAGCCCCGAGGTGCTCGTCAAGGTGGGAAAGAAGAAGTACGCCCAGGTGCCATCGACGCTCGATCGCCCCGACTCGATCAAGAAGTTCCAGGTCCCCGTGGGCCTCCACCCCAAGGGGTGGACCGCCTCCTTTCGGCTCCCGGCCCGGGCGGTCCGACCCACCGCGGCGCTGACCGTGGCCGCCCGGAGCCCCGGCTCGGGCCAGGAGTTCGTGCTGGATCTGGTGCCCTTGTCGGACCGGCTCGCCACCCCTCCGACGCCCAAGCAGAGTGGACCGGTCCACCTGGTGAGGACGGCACTGCAGGTGCAACGCAAGTCCGGGTGGGCGAAAACGGCGAAGCTGGCCCGGCAGCGCTGGTCCAGGCCCGCGGTTCGGAAGTGAGGCCACCGGTCCGGGCGGGGACCCTCGGAGGCGTCGGTCCGGCCGACCGGCACCGATTGGGGCTCAAGGCCGACGGGACTCGTGCCGATGACGGGAGGATGTGGCGTACCTTCAACGAGCTCCGGGCCGCTGAGCGGCTCGAACCGGGCACCGAGCCTTCGCGGCCATCCGAGGCCATGAACCAGCCGACCCGGCTCCCCGACAGCATCACCTTCAACGGCGTCCGCTACGTGCGGGCGGGACGATGGCTCGGCGGCCCGCCGAGCCGCCTCCTGAGTCACCGAGGCCCGAGCCGTCCCGGGAGGCGAGGTGCTGGTCCGCGGGCGTCGACCCGGTGGGCGCCTCAGAGTCCCCTGACGCCGACCCAGGCCCGGTCCGCGGCCGACTGTCGGATGGCGTCGAGTACCTCCATCTGGAGCACCCCGTCCTCGAACGTGGCCGGAGGAGGTCCGGGCGGCGGAGGCCGGCCCTCGATGCCGGACCGGAGCACCTCGGCCAGCCGGGTGTAGGGGCCGAAGTCCATCCCATGGGAGATCATCCGGTCGTAGGCCGTGGTGACGAGGCCCTCAGGGAGCGGAGGCCCCACCGCGGTGGGGAGATCGTCCGACACCGGGACGACCCGGGTCCCGGTCCGGTCGGCCACCTTCACCGTGGAGCCCACGCCTTCGATCCACGCCGTTCCCTCGGACCCCACCACCCGGGTGATCACGATGGGCGGGCCCCAGTCGCCCGACGTGCTCTGGAGCGTGCCCACGGCGCCCGATCGCATCCGGAAGTGCACCACGAAGCCGTCCTCGGCCGTCATGCCCCGTTCGGCCACGTGGGGCAGTGAGGCGCTGACCGAGTCGAACTCCCCGAGGGTCACCCGGATCTGATCGATGATCTGGGAGCCGTGGGCACCCAGCCAGCCTCCGCCCTGACGGTCGTCGGACCACCACTCGGGGACCTGGGCCGCCGGGTCGGCCAGCAGGGGGACCTGGAGCAGGAAGGTCGCCAACCGGGGCTCCCCGACCTCTCCGCCGGCCACCGCCCGGGCCAAGGTGGCCTGGCCGGCGTCCCAACGGAACTCGCACCCCAGGAGATGGATGATCCCGGCGCCCTCGGCGGCGGCCAGCACCGCCCGGGCCTCGGCGGCGTCGCGGGCGAAGGGCTTCTCGCAGATCACGTGCTTTCCCGCCTCGATGGCCGCCAGCGCGAGGTGGGCATGGGTGTGAGGCGGGGTGGCGATGGTGACCGCATCGACGTCGAGACCAAGGGCCTCCTCCACCGAGGTGAGGCCGTGGGGGATGCCGAACAGCTCGGCCCGCGCCTCGGTCTTGGCCGGATCCCGGCCCACCAGCGCCGACACCCGGATGCCCGCCGCCTGCAGGGCGCGCACGTGGGTGATGCAGCCGAATCCCGTGCCGACCACCACCGCGGTGGTCACCGTGCCTTCCTCAGGGTCTCCCGGGTGGCCTCCGCCGCCACCCGGGCGGCGTCCTCGGGCCGAAGCGCGTGGAGGGCGTCGGAGAACACCTCGACCCCGACCGGCGCCATGGTCCCGGTGTCCCTCAGGGCCCGGACGATGCCGGGCAGGTCGAACGCACCCTGGCCGGGGACCTCCCGGGCATGCAGGGTCGCCTCGACCAGATCGGGCTCGGGTTCGAGGGGCCCGTCGTCCAACTGGATGCCGAGGACCAGCGGACCGGGCACGGCCCGGAGCGCCTCCAGGGTGA
>DATCBL010000229.1:0-2050 GCA_036511875.1 Acidimicrobiales bacterium | reverse complement strand
GTCGCCACTATGCCAACGAGATCCACCGGCACTTCTCACCGAGGGCCGGGTAGCAGGGATCCCTTCCCCGTTCCGACTGGTTTCTTTGCTCGCTCCGACTGGCTTCTTGGCTCGCTCCGATTGGTTCGGTTCCGGTGCGACCAGTTGGTCCTTTTCCGGCCTCCCGTGCTGCGCGCCGGCGCGCCCGGCCGGCGCCCCCGTCCCGCGCCCGCTTCCGGACTGACCTCCCATATGTTGCCCTTCCATGGTATCCCAGTCGTTCTGAGTGACTGTCACACCCTGCTGACAGCATTGGGCCATGACGTTGGCAACGGCCAAGGGCACCGCCGGGGGAGGGAGGTCGGGAACCACCGGGGCCCCGGCCGCCCCCAAGGCCCTGGCCGCGGCCATCGAGGTCATCGCCTCGTTCGTGGCCGGCTTCGAGCCGGCCCGCTACAGCGGGGCGGACGCCGGCTCCCTGGTCGAGGCCTTCGCCCGGGCCGAGCGGCTGTGTGCGGCGGGCAAGACCCTGGCCGCCACCCGGGTGGTCGACTCCCACACCCACGAGCACGCCGGCCACCGCTCGGGGGCCGAGTGGCTGGCCTCGGTCACCGGGGAGCCGGTGGGCCGGGCCGTCGACGTGCTCAAGCTGGGCGAGTCCTTGGAGCACCACCCCGGGGTGGACGAGGCCTTCCGGTCCGGGAGGCTGTCCCCCACCCGGGCCGCCCTGGTGGCCCGGGCCGCCTCGGTCAACCCGGGGCGGGAAGAGGACCTGGTCGATGGGGCGAGGGGCGACACCTTCCGCCAGCTGCGCGACCGGTGCCTCCGAGCCAAGGCCGAGGGCCGCTCGGATAGAGACGCCCGGGCCGCCTATGCCGCCATCCAGAGGGGACGGCGCTGTCGGACCTGGACCGACGAGGACGGGGCCTTTTGCCTCGACGCCCGGTTGTGCCCGGACACCGGGGCCGCTCTGGCCTCGGCTCTCGCCGACCAGTCCAACCGGCACTTCGAGCGGGCCCGCACCGCAGAGGTCCACGAGGCCAACGAGGCCTATGCCGCCGACGCCCTGGTGGCCCTGGTCACCGGCCAGGGGCTCCTCGGCCCGGGGACCACCCGGGGATCCGACCAGACCGACCAGACCAGCTCCGCTCAGCCCGCCGGCCACCGGACAGGCCGGGCCCCCGGCCCGAAAGCCACCGTGCACCTGCGGGTGGACCTCGACGCCCTCCGCCGGGGGTCGCTGGACCACGGCGAGGTGTGCGAGATCCCCGGGGTGGGACCGGTCCCCGTCGAGCGGGCCCGGGACCTGCTGGGCGACGCCCTCTGCGACCTGGTCATCACCAACGGGGTGGACGTGACCACGGTCTGCCACCTCGGACGGTCCATCCCGGCCGCCTTGAACACCGCCCTCATCGAGCGGGACCGGTGCTGCGTGGTCCCCGGCTGTGACGTGGCCCTCGGCCTCGAGCGGGACCACTGGGCCATCTCCTTCGCCCAGGGCGGCCCGGCCTCTTTGGAGAACCTGGCCAGGTTGTGCAGCCACCACCATTACGAGCGAACCCACCGGGGCTTTCAGCTCCACGGGGGACCGGGCCGGTGGCGCTGGGAGCCCCCGGCCACCCCGAAGGCCCCGGCAAGACGAAAGCACCCCGACAAGCGGACACCAAAGGGCACCACCACCGCCCGAAAGACCACCGCCCGAAAGGCCACCGCCCGAAAGGCCGCCCGAAAGGCCGGGCCCACCCAGAGGACCGACCCCGACGACCCGACCCTGTTCACCACCAGGGAGTGAGCGGCCACCCGGCCGAGGCGCGGACCGAGACCCACTGCAAGGCCATCGTCTTCCGCCGCTCCGTCTCGCGGACTCGATCAACGGGGATCCTGCGCCGTCGAAGAGAAGCTGACCAGTAGAGCGCGCAAAGCTCGGCCGTAATTCGACGTCATCGGCCATACACCGATTCGATACGAGCAATCCGTAGCATGAGCCACGGGCAGGTGGCGCCACCGACACGGCACCCCTCCCGTGACTACTCGGAGGTGTTGCGTTGGTTGCACTGGCAATTGTCCTGAG
>DATCBL010000228.1:0-4014 GCA_036511875.1 Acidimicrobiales bacterium | reverse complement strand
GGCCCGCCCCCGGCTCGGGACCGATGCCGGCGCCCGCGGCCGACGGCTCCAGCCCCAGGGCCTCCAGCGCCTCGGACGCCCCGGCCGGATTGGCGTTGTAGGTGTCGTCCAGGATGGCCACCCCGGATCCGGACCGGACCGCCTGCAACCGGTGGTCGACCGCCGGGAGGTCGCGCAGCCGGGCGCCCACGTCGCTGGGATCGACGCCGAGCACCAGGGCCACGGCGATGGCACAGGCCAGATTGCTGGACTGGGTGCCGGTGGGCACGGGCACGTCCTCGGCCAGCACCGAGCCGCCGGCGTAGGCCGACACCGTGCCGTCCTCGTGCCTCCTCACCACGCAGACGTCGGCCGACCGGTCGACCGCCGAGCAACGCCGGACCCGCTTCCCGTCGGCCGCGGCCCGTTCGGCCACCGCGGCCAGCCGGGGGTCGTCCACCGGCAACACCACGTCGCCCGCGGCCACCAGGATCTCCGACTTGGCCTGCACGATCCGCTCCTCGGAGCCGAACCGCTCCAGGTGGACCGGGCCGATGGCGGTGATCACGGCGACGTCGGGAGGGCACCAGCGGCACAGGTCGGCGATCTCCCCAGGTCCGTAGGTGCCCATCTCGGCCACGAACACCTCGGTGCCGTCGGCCAGGTGCTCGTTGACCGCCCGGGCCAGCCCGGCGCGGTTGTTGAAGCTGGCCGGCGTGGCCACCACCGTGCGGGACCCCCCGACCAGGTGGGCGATGTGGCCCTTGGTGGAGGTCTTGCCGTACGACCCGGTGACGGCCACCACCGTGGGATCCACCCGGCGCAGACGGCCCTGGGCCTCGTCGACGAAGTGGGCGGACAGCCGGCGCTCCAGCGGAGAGGTGACCAGACAGGCCAGGTCGACCAGGAAGGGCGCGGCCAAGGCGGCGGCGACGGCCAACGGCGCGGCCGGCCCCACCACCACCCCGACCGCCACCACCACGATCTCCAGGATCGCCCAGACCGCGGCGAGGGTCCGGAGGCGACGGGTCCAGGCCAGGGGCGAGGTCCGCCCGCGCAGGGACAGCCCGATCGGGCCGGCCGCCACCCCGACGGCCACCAGCACGCCGGCCAGGGGCCACCAGACCGAGGCCACCCCGGCGGCCGCCACCGCGACGGCCAGGGCCACGTTGGCCGGCGTGGTCCGCCACCACCGCCAGGCGAACCGGGAGACCGATCCGCCCAGATAGTGCTCGCGCTGGGCCACCCGGAGCCACCGGAGGCCGGCGGGGAGGCAGGCCAGCACGCACAGGGCCACGGTGATCCAGGCCACCCCCTGGTGCAGCCGCTCCGGTCCGACCAGGGCCGCGCCGGGCCCGCCGGCGACCAGGCCCCTCACCGGGTCGAGCCCCCTCCGGGCGGGACCGGGGCGTGGCCCACGATGACTTCGGCCAGGGCCCGGGGGGCCTCGGTCGGGGTCAGGTGACCGATGCCGGGCAGGGTGACCAGGCGCGCCGAGGGGAAGACCGGTCGGGCCCGGATCGCCGCCTCCAGCGGGGCTTCGGTGTCCCGCTCACCCCACACCAGGTCGACCGGGCAGCGGATGGCGGCCATCTGCTCGGTGTACCCCTCGGACAGCAGCTTCACGAACACCCCCCGCACCACCCCCTGGGCGGCCCGGTAGTCGGGGGAGCCGAACCGCTGGCGCAGGGCCTCCATCCGCTCCTCCCCGACCAGTCCCAGGCCGTGCAGCCGTCGGGCCAGCCGGAAGGTCCAGGCCGGGCGGGCCCGACGGCCCTCCCGGTCGACCAGGGGCACCCCGGTCAGCACCAGGCGTTCGATGCGGTCCGGGACCAGGGGGGCCAGGTGGACCGCCACCCTCCCCCCGAATGAGTGGCCCACCAGCACGATGCGCTCGGCCAGGACGCCGGGCTCGTCGAAGAGGGGCAGCAGGTGGCGGGCATACTCCTCCGAGCCCCAGGGCTCGGGCGGAGGCGGGGTGGCCCCGAAGCCGAACAGGTCCAGGCCGACGGCGCTGAGCGGGCCGCCGGGCAGCGTGGACGCCGCCTCGAGGACGGGGGAGAAGTCCTCGTGGGTCCGCCGCCATCCGTGCAGGGCCAGCACCGTGGGCACACCGTCGCCCCAGGTGCCGCCGAACAGGGCACCCCCGGCGTACGACTTCAGCACCGGCACACCCTACCGACCGGCCCGTGGTCGGTGGGGCCATGCGGGCCCCCGACGGGTCCTCGACGGGCTGACCGGCCGGTGGGGTCGGGGCTCCCCGGACCGGACATCGCCCGGGTCGCCGGTGGCGCGGCGATGAGCCAGGGTGGTGACCCACCCGACCGGTACTCTCGACGAACGTGGAACCACCCGAGCGAGTCGCCGCGCCCATCGCCGACGATCCGCCGAGGGCGTCGGGGGCGACGCCGGGTCGGGTGGCGGTCCCCGAGGACGACTTCACCCGGGCGCTGGCCTCCCTCACCGAGCTCCAGCTGGAGGCGGTGGGCTCGCCGGCTCGGGCCCTGTGCATCGTGGCCGGGGCCGGATCGGGCAAGACCCGGGTCCTCACCCTCCGGGTGGCCCGTCGCATCCGGGACGGGTCGGCCGACGCCGATCACACCGCGGTGTGCACGTTCACCCGCAAGGCCGCCCACGAGCTCCGGGGGCGTCTCCGCCTCTACGGGGTGCCGGTGTCGACCCCGTCGGCGTCCGGGGGCGTGCCCGGACCCGGCGTCCGGGCCGGCACCCTCCACCAGTTGGGACTGACCCTGCTCCGTCGTCACGCCCTCGACACCGGTCAGCCCCCGCCCCTGGTGGCCGAGCACCGCTGGCGAGCCGTGGCCGCCATCGTGGGGGACCCGGCCACGGCCTCGGCGGTGGACACCGAGATCGGCTGGGCCAAGGCCCGCTGCCTCCGGCCCGGGACCTACGCCGAGGCCGCCCTCCGCTCCGAGCGGATGGTGTCGGTGACCCCCGACCGGGTGGAGGGGGCCTTCGCCCAATACGAGGCGGCGCTGGCTCGGCGGCACGCCCTCGACCTCGACGACGTGCTGGTCCGGGCCGCCGACCTCTTCCACGACGACGCCAGCTTCGCCGAGCGGATGCACTGGCGGTACCGGCACCTCTCGGTGGACGAGTTCCAGGACGTCAACCCGGCCCAGTTCCGTCTGATCCGGGCCCTGCTCGGGAGCCGGGACGACCTGTGCGCGGTGGGCGACCCCAACCAGGCCATCTACGGCTGGAACGGAGCCGATCCCACCCTGCTGGGCCGCCTGCCCCAGGTGGTGGCGGGCATGGAGGTGGTCCGCCTGGACGAGAACCACCGGTCGACGCCACAGGTGGTGGCGGCGGCCACGGCTGCCCTGGGCCGCACCATCTCGACCCCGCCTCGCTCGGTGGCCGACGACGGCCCGATGCCACTGGTGACGGCCTTCGACGACGACGACGCCGAGGCCGAGGGCGTGGTGGCCTCATTGCTCGACCGCTCGGAGGACGGGGCGGCGTGGTCGGACCAGGCGGTGCTGGCCCGGACCCACGACCAGCTGGCCACCATGGGCCGGGCCCTGGCCCGGGCCGGGATCCCCCACCGCATGGCACCGGGACCGGAATCCCCGCCCGGGGAGACTCCGTCCGGCGGAGCCGGGACGGGCGGTCGGGGGCGGGGCCGAGGGTCCGGTACCGGCGACGACGTGGTCGAGCTGGCCACCTTCCACCGGGCCAAGGGGCTCGAGTGGGCCTCGGTCCACGTCGTGGGCCTCGAGGAGGGCTTCGTACCCATCGTCTACGCCGAATCGTCGGACGCCCGGGACGAGGAGCGGCGCCTGCTCTACGTGGCTCTCACCCGGGCCTCCCGCGACCTCCACTGCTCGTGGGTGCGTTCGCGTCGCATGGCCAACGGCCGACGGATGGACCGGCAACCCTCACCGTGGCTGGCCGCGGTGGCCCGGGTGTCCAGGACCGGCACCGGGCGTGCCCCCCGTCGTGACACCAACCGGATGATCGCCGACATGCGGGCCGGGCTCGGCCGCTGAGCTGCCGGGGCGGGGGCGTGGG